>CAZSMW010000451.1:0-9028 GCA_964607985.1 uncultured Eubacteriales bacterium | reverse complement strand
AAGGTCTTGCTGGAGGGGATCGCCAAGAAGGACGTCTACGTGGATATTCGGGAAGTGGACAAACCGGAACTCGACGCCCGCCTTGTGGGCGAGGGGATCGGGGTCCAGCTCGAAAAGCGGATCGCCTACCGGAGGGCCATGAGAAAGGCGCTGGACATCGCCATGAAAATGGGCGCCAAGGGCATCAAAGTCATGTGCGCGGGCCGGTTGGGCGGCGTCGAGATCGCCCGTTCGGAATGGTACCTTAAGGGCCGGCTGCCCCTCCAGACCCTAAGGGCCGACATCGACTATGCGTTCACCGAGGCCTTCACGACCTACGGCCAGATCGGCATCAAGGTGTGGATCTACAAGGGCGACGTCGAGAAGCCGAAAATGACGTCCCAGATGGCGGAGGTTGAGGAGATCTAGCCATGTTAATGCCAAGCAAAGTCAAGTTCAGGAAGCAGCAGCGCGGCCGCATGAGGGGCAAGGCCTACCGGGGCGGGACTCTGTCCTTCGGGGAATACGGACTCCAGGCTATGGAGCCGTGCTGGCTGACGGCCCGCCAGATCGAGGCCAGCCGCATCACGATCTCCCGCCACATGAAGAGGCGAGGTAAACTGTGGATCCGGACCTTCCCCTGGAAGGCCGTAACCAAGAAGCCGACGGAGGTCAGGATGGGAAAGGGCAAGGGGGACCCCGAGTTCTGGGTGGACGTCATCCGGCCCGGCAAGATGCTGTTCGAACTGGAAGGCGTCCCCGAGGACGTGGCCCGTGAAGCCATGAGGCTGGCCGGCCACAAGCTGCCCATCAAGACCCGCTTCGTATCCAGAGAAGCGAGAGAACTCCGATGAAGATACACGAACTCAAGGAACTATCGGCGGACGAGCTCACGGCGAAAGAGGTCGAGCTCCGGGACCAGCTCTTCAAGCTTCGCTTCCAGAAGTCCCTCGGACAGCTGGAAAACCCCATGAAGCTCAAGAACGTCAAGAAAGACATCGCTCGGATCAAAACTCTATTGAATCGGCCGGGCAAAGGGACGGAATAAAGAATGGATGCCAAAGAACAAAAAAGGAAGACCACCAAGGTGGGGACCGTCATCGGCAAGAAGATGATGAAAACCGTCACGGTCCTGGTCGAGAGGCAGGTCCGGCACCCGCTGTACAAGAAGACCATCCGGCGGAGGAAGAACTTCCTCGTCCACGACGAGGCCGACACGTGCAAGGTCGGCGACGTCGTCCGCATCGTCGAGACGCGGCCGATCAGCAAGAGGAAGACGTGGAGGGTCCTGGAGATCGTCGGGTTATCTTCTCATGCGAGTGAAACCGTGGAGAATGGGGAAGTCAAATGATCCAAATGCAAACCATGCTCAAGGTCGCCGATAACTCCGGCGCCCGGAGGATCATGACCATCACGCCCCTCGGGGGCGGGGTGGGCCGGGTCGCCACGATCGGCGACATCGTTTCGGCCTCGGTCAAGGAGGCCGACCCGGAAAGCAAGATCCCGAAGGGGAAGGTCATCCGGGCGGTCATTGTCCGAACCCGTAAGGAGCTCCGGCGCAAGGACGGCTCCTACATCCGTTTCGAGGACAACGCGGCCGTCATCATTGACAAGACCGGCGAGCCCGTCGGGACCCGCGTCTTCGGGCCCGTGGGCCGCGAGTTGAGGGAGAAGAAGTTCATGAAGATCGTTTCCTTGGCTCCGGAGGTCCTCTGATGGACAGGATCCGCCTGAAAAAGAACGATGTGGTCATCGTCAAGAAGGGCAAGGACAAGGGGAAGACGGGCAAGGTCCTGATGATCAAACCCGAGACCGGGCGGGTGATCGTGGAGAAGATCAACTACGTCAAGGAGTTTATCCGACCGGACAGGAGCAAAAATGTCCAAGGCGGGATCATGGACAAAGAGGCCCCCATCGCCGTCTCCAACTTGAGGCTTTACTGCGACGATTGCGAGCAGGGCGTAAGGTCCAGGGTCAAGACACTCGAGGACGGGACGAGGATCCGGGTCTGCGTCAAGTGCGGGTCGAGCCTGGAAAAGCAATAGCGAGGGATAACCGATGAATCGCCTTTATGAAAAGTACATGAAAGAGGTCCTCCCGGAACTCCGGAAAGAGCTGGACATCCCGAACGTCATGGCCGTTCCCCGCTTGGAGAAGATCATCGTGAACGTGGGCGTCGGGGACGCCATCCAGAACGTCAAGCTCCTGGACGCGGCCAAGGCCGAGCTCGGTCTCATCACGGGCCAGTTACCGGCCATCGGCCGGGCCAAGAAATCGATCGCCGCGTTCAAGCTGCGAAAAGGGCAGCCCATCGCCTGCTACGTCACCCTGCGGAGAGGGAGGATGTACGAGTTCCTGGACAGGCTCATGAACATCGTCCTGCCCCGTGTCCGCGACTTCCGCGGCGTGCCCCCCGGCTCTTTTGACGGGAGGGGGAACTACACCTTGGGCATGAGGGACCAGCTCGTGTTTCCGGAGATCGATTACACGAAAGTCGATCGGCCCCGGGGGATGAACATCACGATCGTAACCTCGGCCCATAACGATAAGGAAGCCTATGCCCTATTGAAGAAACTGGGCATGCCGTTCCGAGAGGCCTGATAAGGGAAGGACAAAAATGTCGACAACAGCACGTGTGGCCAAATACCTCAGGAAACCCAAGTATGCCATCCGGACAAGAAAGCGGTGCCGGATCTGCGGACGCTCCAGGGGCTATTATCGCAAGTTCGATATGTGCCGCCTCTGCTTCCGCGAGCTCGCCCTGAAGGGCGAGATTCCGGGGATCACCAAGGCCTCCTGGTAAATTTGGGGAAAGGATAAGCTCATGAGTCAAACGGATCCAATCGCCGATATGTTGACCCGGATTCGAAACGCCGTCCAGGCGAGAAAGAAAGAGGTCAGCCTCCCTTCGTCCGGGATCAAGATCGAGATCGCCAAGATCCTCAGGGAAGAGGGGTTCATCAGGAATTACAAGGTCATTGAGGACAAGAAACAGGGCATCCTGAACATCACACTGAAGTACGCTGAGGAGAACCAGAAAGTGATCACGGGAATCCGCCGGGTCAGCAGCCCCGGCTGCCGCATCTACTGCACCAAGGACTCCGTCCCCAAGGTCCTGGACGGATTGGGGATCGCCATCGTCTCCACGTCCAAGGGGCTCATGTCGGGCCAAAAATGCGAGGAGACGGGGATCGGCGGCGAGGTCCTGTGCTCGATCTGGTAGAATCCTAGACGCGAGGGAAGAAAATGTCGAGAGTGGGAAAGAAAACGATCAAATTGCCGGAGGGGGTGAAGGCCGCCCTTCATCCGGACCGGATCGAGTTCGAGGGGAAGAAGGGAAAGCTGTCATCCCCGCTCTATCCCGGGATCCAGGCCGCCCTGGAGGGAAACGTACTCAGCCTGAAGAGGGCCGATGACAGCAAGGAACAGAAGGCCCTCCACGGGTTATGCCGCAGCCTGGCCCAGAACGCAGTCCTGGGCCTGTCGGCCGGCTTCTCCAAACAGCTGGAGATCGTGGGCGTCGGCTACCGGGCCAAGGTCGAAAAGAACAGGCTGGAGATGAACCTGGGTTTCGCCAAGCCCGTCGTCTATGACATCCCGGAAGGCATCGAGATCGTCGCCGAAAAGCCGACCTTCCTCACGATCCGGGGGATCGACAAGCAGCTCGTGGGCCACGTGGCCTACGAGATCAAGAGCTTTCGGAAGCCGGACCCGTACAAGCAGAAGGGAGTCCGGTACGCCGGCGAGAAGCTGATCAAGAAAGAACGAAAGGTAGGGGTGACCGGTGCTTAAAGAACGATCGATGATCAAGAAGGTCAGGAAGGCCCGCCTGAGGAAGAGGATCATGAAAAGGTCCCGGGGAACGGTCGAACGGCCCCGCGTCCATGTCTTCAAGAGCAATACCTACGTTTACACGCAGGTCGTCAACGACACGGATCACGCTGTCCTGGCGGCCGCCTCGAGCCAGGAGAAGGAGTTCAAGGACAGGAGCAAGAACACCAAGAACAAGGCAGCCTGCGCCCTCCTTGGCGAGATGCTGGCCAAAAGGCTGAAGGCGAAGAAGATCGGGCGTGTCGTCTTCGACCGGGGCACCTATCTCTATCATGGCCGGATCAAAGCCCTGGCCGATGCCATGAGGAAAGAGGGCATCGATTTTTAATCGGGAACATATCAAGGAGGCATGAGCGTGCGCAGAGACGAGTTCAGGAGGGGCGGAGCCGGAGCCCAAGGAGATGAACCGGAATATAAGGACCAGGTCATTTCCATCCGCCGGGTGACCAAGGTCGTCAAGGGAGGCAAGAACCTCAGCTTTTCCGCCCTTGTGGCCGTAGGCAACGAGCGCGGGAAGGTCGGCATCGGGAAGGGAAAGGCACGGGAGGTCCCCCAGGCCATCGCCAAAGCCGTCCAGGACGCCAAGAAGAACATGATCGACGTCCCCCTGGCGGAGACCACCATCCCGCACCTGATCAAGGGCATCGACGGGGCGGGCGTTGTCGTCCTCAGGCCCGCGTCCAAGGGGACCGGCGTCATCGCCGGCGGGGCCGTCCGGATCATCATGCAGCTGGCGGGGATCAAGGACATCCTGACCAAGTCCATTCGCAGCAGCAACCCGATCAGTGTGGCTAACGCCACGATCAAAGCCTTGAAGATGATCAAAAGCCCCGACGGTGTGGCGAAATTGAGAGGGAAAGCGAAGGGTGTGTCATGGCAATAAGGAAAAAAACCACGAAGGTGCCCAAAAGCCCGGCCTTTATCAGAGTCAAGCTTGTCCGAAGCTTGATCGGGTACCCTGCGAAACAGCGGCTCGTGGCCCGAGGCCTCGGGCTGAGAAAGCTCAATTCGGAAGTCGTCCGCCCCAATACGCCCGAGATCCGGGGCATGGTCCAGAAAATCATCCACGTATTGAATGTGGATGCCGTGGAGGGAAAATGAACCTCAGCCATTTGCGTCCAGCAGCCGGTTCGAAGAAGAACAGGAAAAGGGTCGGGCGCGGGCCCGGGTCCGGAACGGGCAAGACGGCCGGCGCCGGGTCCAAGGGACAGCTCCAGGGCGCGGGCTACTCCCGCAGCTGGGCCTTCGAGGGCGGCCAAATGCCCCTCGCCCGCAGGATCCCCAAACGCGGTTTCACGAACATTCACCGCGTGGAGTACGTCGAGGTGAACCTGGACCGCCTGGACAAGGTCGGGAAGGACGAGGTCCATCCCAAGGACCTGGTCGAAGCGGGCCTGATCAAGAGGGCCTCCGACCTGGTCAAGATCCTCGGCCGGGGGAACCTGACTTCCGCCAAGTCCATCCATGCCCATAAATTCTCCGAATCCGCCAAGACGAAGATCGAAGAGAAAGGCGGCCAAGTCCATATCATCGGGAAACGCTAATGCTCGACAGTATCAGAAACATCTTCAGCATTCCGGAACTGCGGAAGAGGGTGATCTTTACCCTCCTCCTGCTGGCCGTCTACAGGGTGGGCGCCCAGATCCCCAACCCCGGGATCAGCGCCTCGGCCCTGGCCGAGTTCTGGCAGGCCCAGAAGGGATCCATCCTGGGGTTCATCGACCTTTTCTCCGGGAGAAACATGTCCCGGATGACCATCTTCGCACTGGGCATCATGCCTTACATCAGTTCGTCCATCATCTTGCAGCTTCTCCAGGTTGTCTGGCCCTACCTCGAGCGGCTGTCCAAGGAAGGTGAGCTCGGCCGGAAGAAGATCACCCAGTACACTCGCTACGGCACGATCGCCATCTGCCTGATCCAGGCTTTCGGCATCGCCATCTTCCTCGAAGCGCTGAAGAGCCCCGGCGGGGCGCCCATCGTCCCCAACCCGGGACTGGGCTTCAAGCTCCTGACCATCCTGACCATGACCACCGGCACGGTCTTCGTCATGTGGCTCGGCGAGCAGATCTCCGCGCGGGGCATCGGCAACGGCATCTCGCTGATCATCTTCGCCGGGATCGTCGTCGATTTTCCCCGCGGCTTGAACGGCGTCATCTCCGGTTTGCGGACGGGCAACATGGACCCCCTGCGGCTCATCTTCCTGGCGGCCCTGATGCTGGCGGTCGTGGCCTTTATCATCTTTGTCGAGAGGGGGCAGCGACGCATCCCGGTGTCCTATGCCAAGCGGGTGGTCGGCCGAAAGGTCTATGGCGGCCAGAGCACCCACCTGCCGCTCCGCGTGAACACCGGCGGCGTTATTCCCATCATTTTCGCAGCTTCCATCATCACCATCCCGTCGACGTTGGCCCAGCTCGCCAAAGTGCCCGTCTTTCAGACGATCGCCTCCCAGTTCAGCCTGGGCATGCCCCTGTACAATATCTTTTACATCACGGCCATCATTTTCTTCACCTACTTCTACGTTTCCATCATCTTCAACCCGACTGATGTCGCCGAGAACCTCAGGAAGTACGGCGGGTTCATCCCGGGTATCCGGCCGGGGAAGAACACGTCGGACCACATCGACGACATCCTTTCCCGGATCACGCTGGTCGGCGCCATTTACTTGGCGGCGATCGCCCTCCTGCCCGAGTTTCTGCTCACCGGGTTCAAGGTCCAGTCGTTGCCCTTGATCGGGAATTTTCTTGAAGCCAACCTGCCCAAGTGGTTCACCCAGGGCATGAACATCGACTTTTACTTCGGGGGGACATCCATCCTCATCGTCGTCGGCGTGGCCATGGACACCCTTCAGCAGATCGAGGCGCAGCTCGTGATGCGGCACTACGACGGCTTCATGCGCCGGGGCCGGATCAGGGGGAGAAGGGGATGAGGATCATCCTCCTCGGCCCGCCCGGCGGCGGAAAAGGCACTCAGGGAGACCTGATCGGGAAGCGGTACGGCGTCCCGAGGATCTCCACGGGGGACCTTCTTCGCAAAGCCGTCCAAGACAGGACGTCCCTGGGCCTGGAAGCCGAAGCGGCGATGAACCGCGGCGGGCTGGTCCGGGACGGGGTCGTTCTGGAGCTCGTCCGGGAGCGCGTCTCCAGGCCCGACTGCCGGAAAGGTTACATCATGGACGGATACCCGAGGAACCTGGGCCAGGCCCTGAGTCTCGAGGCCCTGGACCCGGCCCGTCCCGAGTTGGCCATCGAGATCGCTCTCGCCGAAGACGCCCTGCTGGAGAGACTCGCCGGGCGGCGGTCATGTCCGAAGTGCGGGGAGGTCTATAACCTCTGCGCCAGGAAGCCCGCCCGGGAAGGTATCTGTGACGTTTGCGGTTCCGTCCTCGTTCTTCGGGAGGATGATCGGCCCGAGGTCATCCGGGAGCGCTTCAGGATCTACCGGGAACAGACCGGACCGCTCCGTGCCTACTACGAAGCGAAGGGCGTCTACCACAGAGTGGATGGGAGCCGGGGCATAGAGGAGACCTTTCAGGAGATACGGGGGATCCTGGACATCGAGATCGCGAGGTCCAACGGAGCTGCGACCAGGCCATGATCATCTACAAGACCGATGACGAGATCCGGGCCATGAAGAGGTCGAATCGGATCGTGGCCCGTGTCCTCGCCGGGCTCGTGCCTCTCGTGAAGCCGGGAGTGACGACGATGGACCTGGACGAATATGCCGAGAAAAGGACGCGGGAGATGGGCGCTGCTCCGGCCTTCAAGGGCTACCGGGGCTTCCCCGCCTCGCTCTGCACCTCGGTCAACGAGGAGATTGTCCACGGCATTCCGTCCTCGAGGAAACTCAAGGACGGGGACATCCTCAGCCTGGACTACGGGGTCATCTTCGAAGGGTACTTTGGCGATTCGAGCGTCACCGTTCCCGTTGGGGAGATCAGCCCGGAGGCCGCCCGCCTTATTGCGGCCGCCCGGGAGTCGTTTACCGCGGGGATCGCCCGGATGAAGGAAGGCCAACGCGTCTCGGACATCTCCGCCGCCGTCCAGGCGCGCGTGGAAGCCGACGGTTTCTCCGTGATCCGGGCGTTCGTGGGGCATGGCATCGGCCGTTCGCTCCACGAGGAACCCCAGGTCCCGAACTTCGGACTTCCCGGGCATGGGCCGAAGATCCGCCGGGGCCTCGTTCTGGCCATCGAGCCGATGATCGCCATGGGCGACTGGGAGATCGAGATCCTGGCCAACGGTTGGACGGCCGTGACGAAGGACAGGAGTCTCGCGGCCCACTACGAGCATACCGTGGCCTGCACGGGGAACGGGGTCGAGATCCTGAGCGCTTGGGAAGGGCTTGGGGACAGCGCCGGAAACGTCATGGACAAGGAGAGTCTGAATGCCTAAACAGGATGTTTTCGAGTCCGAAGGCGTCGTCCTGGAGACCCTGCCCAACGCCATGTTCCGAGTCGAGCTGACCAATAAGCACATCATCCTGGCCCACATCTCAGGCAAGATGAGGAAACACTTCATCCGCATCCTCCCCGGGGACAGGGTCCTGGTGGAGCTGTCACCCTACGACCTGACCAAGGGACGGATAACCTATCGATTCAAATAGAGGATGGAAACAATGAAAGTCAGAGCGTCGGTCAAGAAGATCTGCAGAAACTGCAAGATCATCCGAAGGAATGGGATCGTCAGAGTCATCTGCTCCAATCCGAAGCATAAACAAAAACAAGGATAAGACGAGGTCAAAATGGCAAGAATAGCAGGTATCACTCTTCCCCCGGACAAGAGGATCGAAATCGGTTTGACCTACATCTACGGCATCGGCAGGTCCAAATCCATAGCGATCCTCGAAGAGGCCAAAATCGACAGGGACAAGAAAGTCAAGGCCCTGACCGAGGACGAGGTCAACAAGATCCGGCAAATCATCGAGAAGCGGGAGAAGATCGAGGGCGATCTTCGAAAAGAAGTGATGATGAACATCAAGCGGCTGATCGACATCGGCTGCTACCGGGGATTCCGGCACAAGAGGAAACTTCCTGTCCGCGGACAGAGGACGAAGACGAACGCCCGGACGCGCAAGGGACCCCGCGGACGCACGATCAAGAGACTCAAAGAAAACAAGTCAAGCTAAAATAAGGGAGCGCACATATGCCTAAAGCCAAAACCAAAACGAAAAAGAAAAAGGTCCGCAAAGAGATCGGCTTCGGGATCGCCCACATCCAGTC
>CAZSMW010000450.1:0-13370 GCA_964607985.1 uncultured Eubacteriales bacterium | reverse complement strand
GCCACCGCTCCCTGGTGGTGATCGGCCAATTGATCGAGTTTATGTTTAGGGACGAAGACACAGGGAATGCCGTTGGCCCTGGCTTGCTGGATGATCTCGCTGATCCGGTGCGGCCCCGCCTCCTTCTGAATGAAGATCTTGTTCACCCGCCGGGGGGCGGACTTCAGGACCTCGAAGATGGGATTGAGGCGGCTGATCGTGTCCAAACCGTGCGTTTACCTCTACTGTATGTCCTGCATCGAGAGCTTGTCTTGCTTGGTGTACCCGGATTGTTTTATGAGATTCATAAGCCGGCGTCATTATAGCAAAAAAAAAGGAAACAAGTTAGGGTGCATATTGACTCACGTAATATGTTACTCAAATCCCATAAAGGATAGGGTGCGCGTCGGGATTACGGGCATCACTGGGCGTCGGCGTTAGCGCTTGAGGAGAAAGAATCCTATCGGTTATTTTGGAGCGTGACGGGGATTTGTGTTCGGCCCGGGCTTGCGAAAAACATGGGGGAGGCGGTCAATAAAGGCTGGTCTTTTCCCTTTGCCTCTGCTAGGATGATATGTTCTTCCGGGAACGATCATGAAAAAGTTCATCAAAGAGATCGCGATTCCCGTCGTCCTGACGGCCGCGCTTGTCCTTCCGTTATCGGCCCAAGACATCCCCGGCGAGGTCGACAGGGTCAAGCAGGACGCCCCGAAGGTCTTCTTCGACTGCCACCAGTGTGATATGGATTATATCCGGACGGAGATCACCTTCGTCAACTTTGTCCGGGAGCGCAAGCAGGCGGACGTCTTCGTGATGGTCACCATCCAGAGCACCGGAAGCGGCGGCCGCGAATACACCCTCGACTTCATCGGCCAGAACGGCTACGTCGATATCCGGAACACCCTTAAATACATTACCAAGCAAGGGGACACCGACGACGGGCAGCGTCGAGGTTTGGTCCGCGTCCTCAAGGTTGGCCTCGTCCCTTACGCCGCCAAGACCGCCGTCGGCGACTTTATCAACGTGAACTTCGAGCGCAAGGTGAGCCCCATGGCTGTCGTCGACCATTGGAACTCCTGGGTCTTCAACGTCGGCATGAATATGAACCTGCGCGGCGAGAAGCAGAAGAACTTCAGCGCCATCAACGGCCATCTCTCGATCAATCGGGTGACCTCGGTCTCCAAGCTCCGGTTGGGATTCTCCGCGGACTACAACAACAGCAGTTTCCAGCTCGACAACGAGTCCATCTCCTCGACCTCCGACAGCCAGAACTTCAGCGGGCTCTATGTCGTAAGCCTTGACGAGCACTGGTCGGCCGGATCCTGGCTTTCTTTCACCTCTTCGAGCTACAACAATATCGCCTTCTCCATCAACCCGTCGCCGGCCGTCGAGTACAGCTTCTTTCCGTATTCGGAATCGACGCGGCGGCAACTGCGGGTTCTCTACCGGGTGGGCTACAGCTACAACAAGTACATAGAGGAGACCATTTTCGACAAAATTCGGGAGGGCCTCCTCGGCCAGACCATGACCATGACCCTCGAGATCAAGGAACCATGGGGGAACATCAGCTCCTCACTTCAAGGATCCAACTACTTCCACGACCTGGGCAAGAACCGGCTGGAATTCTGGGGAGGTCTCAACCTCCAGCTCTGGAAAGGGCTGTCCCTGGGGCTTTACGGCCAGTACTCCCGGATCAATGACCAGATCTCCCTGTCCAAGGCCGGGGTCAGCCTGGAGGAGATCCTCCTCCAGAAGAAGATGCTGGCCACCAACTACAATTACGGCTTCTCCGTGGGCGTGAGCTACACCTTCGGCTCCATATACAGCAATATCGTCAACCCCAGGTTCGGCAAATAAGCCGGTCCGCTTGCGGGGCGGTGCGCCCCGCAGGCCCGGGATTCATCTTAAAAAACGGTTCTTCATGGAGGCGGTTATGGCCAAACGAAAGATCATTGAGATCGAGCGTGATAAGTGCGACGGCTGCGGGCTGTGCACGACAGCCTGCGCCGAGGGAGCCCTCGTCCTGGACGCCGATAAGAAAGCGGTCCTGGTCCGGGAGCTTTTCTGCGACGGCATGGGCGCCTGTCTGGACGTCTGTCCGACGGGCGCTCTCCGGATCGTTGAGAGGGATAGCGAGGGGTACGACGCCGAGGCGGCTTACGCTCATGTCCTCAAGACGCGGGGAAAGGGGGCGGCGGCCCATGTCCACGGCTTTTCCGGCTGTCCGGGGAGTGCCGCCTGCGAGATCCCTGCCGAGAAAGACGAGGAAGGGGCGGAGGGTCCGGAAGCCCGCGTGAAGTCCCGGCTCAGCCAATGGCCCATCCAGCTTCCCTTGGTCTCCCCGTTCGCTCCCTATTTCAAGGGAAGCGATCTGCTCATTGCGGCCGACTGCACGGCCTTTGCCCTGGGGAGCTTCCACCAGGACCTGCTCGAGGGTAAAAAGCTGGTCATCGCTTGCCCGAAGCTGGATGACACGGAAGGTTACATCGAGAAGCTCGCCGAGATCATCAAGCGGAACGGATTGAAGTCCCTGACCGTGGCCATCATGACCGTGCCCTGCTGTTCGGGCCTCTACCTGATTGTCCAACGGGCGGTCGAGGCGTCAGGCGTCCCTATCGAAATCCGGAAGCTCGTCATCGGGATCGACGGCAAGATCGCCGGGTGAAAAATTGGGTTCTCTTCCATCTAATACAAACGCATTAAATAGTTTGACATCTGACTTTGAGCGGCCTGAAGCTGCCCTCACTCCCCCGGCCCCCGGGGAACCTGTCCCGTCGGTTCCCCCCTCCGCTACGGGGGCTTGAGGACGGCATTCAGTGCCGTTCATACATTGTAACTTTTTTAACGCCGTTCCCATCCCGTTCAGGCCCCGAACCCGCACCAAACGTAAGAGAACCAATGATTGATTGTGGCTGAAAGCGCGGGAAGCCTAGAATGATACCCGCGCCTTGCCTCTGACGAGCATCCGGTCGTATATCGCGAGGCCGATCATGGATATGCTCCCGATCGCGGCGATGATGGCCCACATGGCCAGGGAATTCGTCGGCCGCCCCTCTTTCATCGGCGTGCCGATGAACTTCTCGAACAGCGCCCCTCCCAGCGGGCCGCCGAAGATGCTGGCCAAGGCAATGGGCAGGTTGGCGTAACCGAGGTAGAGCCCCTCCTCGCCCTTGGGCGCGATGGCGCCGATATACTCGTAGATCCGGGGCGAGGCCATCATTTCTCCGACGGCCATCGAGGCGATGGAGATGATCAGGAAGACCCCGGCGAAGGGCAGGGTGAGCCCGAGGACGTCGATCTTCTCAGAAAAGCCCGCACCCAAGAGGGGCGGCAGGAGGTTGAAGAGCATCCCTGTCGTGGTCACGGCGACGCCGAAAAGGATGGACTTGATGGGGGTCCACTTCTTCACCAGACGGGTGATGAGGAGCTGGAAACTGACGATCATCACCGGGTTGGCCAGGGTATAGAGCTCCATGGGAGCGTTGGGGTCCACGGCCCGGAGGAAGAGCGGCATGAGGTTGTAAAGCTGGATGTAGAGGACCCAGAAAAGCCCGATGACGACGAGGAAGAAGACGAATTTAACGTTCCTGAGGACGATGAAGATCCCGAGGAGGGCCTGTCCCAGCGTCTTTTTCCGGACCTCCTGGCCATCTTTCCGGCCGTCGCTCACGTATTGCGGCTCTTTATAGATGAAGAGGACGACGACCAGGCCGATCAGGGCGAAGACGGAGGACGCGTAGGTGAAGATGGCCGGGATCCCGAGGTTCGTCCGGATGAAATAGGACACGCCGCGGCCGGTGATCGATCCGATGTTGATGACCATGTAGAAGATCCCGAAACCGACCGTGGCCATCGTGCCGGACGTCTTTTGCACCGTCCCGGCGATGCAGGGTTTGACGATGGAACCGCCGATGCCGATGAGGACGATGCCCAGGATGACGGGGATGGTGTAATCGATCGCCTCGGCGGCCTTCTGTCCGATGAGGCCCGGCCAGAACCTCTGGAGATTGCCCATCGTTAGGTAACCGAGACCGATCAGGAAGAAGGCCAGGGTCAGAGATCTCTTGTATCCGTATTTATCGGCCAGTGTCCCCGAGACGATGGGCATGAAATAGATAAGCCCCCAGAGGAGAGAACCGTTGAGAAAGGTCGCGAAGGTCGGGCGCATCCCCAGGCCCTCTTTGAGGTAAATGACCATGAACGAGGCCATGGAGTAATAGGCCGCCCGCTCGAAGAGTTCGATCGTATTGGCCGCCCAGAACGCCTGCGGGAACTTGGGTTTACCCGGTTTCTCATCACTCATGCGCCGGCTCCTTCGTGAATTTGGTCCATGATAACACAGGAGGCGCGCAAGGCCCAAGCCGTGCATCTTAATACGAGTCCTTCCGATGCAACGACCCTTCGCGGCCTTGCGGTCCGGGCGGGGTGGGAGTAAACTGGGCCGGCCCGAAAGAACGAATCGATGGACATCACGAAACAGATCAGCCGGGAATTGGCCATCCAGCCTGGTCAGATCGAGAGTGTCATGGCCCTCCTGAACGAGGGGGCCACCGTCCCGTTCATCTCCCGATACCGGAAAGAGCGGACGGGAAACCTGGACGAGATTCAGGTCCGGGACATTTCGCACCGATACGCGTACTTCACCGAGCTCGACGAGAGGCGGGAAACGATCCTCGATTCGGTCCGCTCACAGGGAAAGCTTACGCCGGAGCTCGCGTCCGCCATCCTGGCATCGGTGAGCAAGACCGAGATCGAGGACCTCTATCTTCCGTTCAAGCCGAAACGCGTGACACGCGCCTCGAAGGCCAGGGACGCCGGGCTCGAGCCTTTGGCCCGCCGGCTCCAAAACCTTGAAGATCCGCGCGCCGACCTCGCGGCCGAAGCCGTCGGGTTCATCAACCCCGAGAAAGGCTTCGACACGCCTGAAAAAACCCTCCACGGCGCCGGCGATATCCTGGCCGAAGAGATGGCGGATGATGCTGAAGCCCGAAAAACGCTCCGAAGACTGGCGGTCAAGGAAGGCTTCCTGACGGCCATCGTCCGTAAGGAGTTCGAGGGGCAAAAGACGAAGTTCGAAATGTACCACGATTACAGGGAAAGGGCGGCCACCCTGCCTGCTCACCGCCTCTTGGCCATGCTCCGCGGCGAACGGGAGAAGGTCCTCCGGCTCGAGCTTGAGTTCCCGCGCGAAAAAGCGGCGGCGTACCTCGAAGCGCGGTTCGTCCGGAACCCAAAAAGCGCCGCGGCGCCCCTCCTCCGGGAGATGGTGAAGGACGGCCTTGACCGTCTGCTCGCGCCGGCGACGGAGACGGAGGTCCGGAAGGAATTGCGAGCCAAGGCCGAGGCCGAGGCGTTCAAGGTCTTCGGCGACAACCTCAGGGACCTCCTCCTCGCCCCTCCGGCCGGCCAGAAGGCCGTCCTGGGCATCGACCCGGGCTTTCGCACGGGATGCAAGGTTGCGGCCATCGACCGGACGGGAAGGTTCCTGGAATACCGGGCAATCTTTCCCCACGAACCGGAGAACCGGACCAGGGAGGCCGCCGAGACGCTTCGGGACATGATCGCGGAGAACGGGATAGATCTTATCGCCATCGGGAACGGGACCGCCGGCCGTGAGACCGAGAGCTTCGTGCGTGACGCCCTTGCATCTCTCCCCGCCGCGAAGCAGCCGCTCTGCGTCATGGTCAACGAATCCGGGGCGAGCGTTTACAGCGCCTCCGAGGCGGCCGGCCGCGAGCTTCCCGACCTCGACGTCACGGTTCGCGGCGCCATTTCCATCGCCCGTAGACTCCAGGACCCGCTCTCAGAGCTGGTGAAGATCGACCCGAGATCGATCGGCGTCGGCCAGTACCAGCACGACGTGGACGAGGCGAAGCTCAGAGCCGCCCTCGAGGAGGTCGTCGAAAGCGCGGTCAACCTCGTCGGTGTCAACGTCAACCTGGCCTCGGAGGAGCTTCTGAAACATGTATCCGGCCTCAATAGGAAGATCGCGGCGGCGATCGTCCGGCGACGGGACGAGGGCGGCGCTTTCGGCTCCCGCGAGGAGCTGAAGGGCGTCCCCGGCCTGGGGGGGAAAACGTTCGAGCAGGCCGCCGGGTTCCTGCGGATCCCGGGAGCGCGAAACCCGCTCGATGACTCGGCTGTCCATCCGGAGCGCTACGGGTTCGTCGAGAAGCTAGCTGCCTCTCTGGGGGCGACCGTAGAACTCATGATCGGGAACTCCAGGCTCTTGGGTTCGCTCGATAAAGAACACTTCGTCTCGGACGAAGCGGGTCTTCCGACCATCGAGGACATCCTCCGGGAACTGGAGAAGCCCGGCCGTGACCCGCGCTCGGCCTTCAAGGCCCCGTCTTTCTCTGAAACGGTCAGGGAGATCACCGACCTCGTCCCCGGCATGCGGCTCGAGGGCGTCGTGACCAACGTCACGAATTTCGGCGCCTTCGTCGATATCGGAGTCCACCAGGACGGATTGGTCCACGTCTCCGAGCTGGCCGACCGTTACGTCACCGACCCGAGGAAGGTCGTCCGGGTCGGCCAGGTCGTAACGGTCCGGGTCCTCAAGGCCGATCCGAAATTAAAACGCATCGCATTGTCTATGAAAGAAAAGAACTAATACGAGTGCGCAAAACATAGGTATGCCCATCGGCTTCCAGTCTGACCGCCTGGACCTGTCTCCTTCCCGGCGATTCCGTGGTTCGGGCTTGGCGGCCGGCCTTACTTGTAGATAAAGAACCCCAGGACGGCGGCGCCGAGGACCAGGAAAACCGGGTTGACCCGGGTCGCGATGAGCAGGGCGCAGGCGGCGACCGCGATGATCGCCTTGTCCCAACCCTTGACCATGGCCGTCCCCCACCCGAACTTTCCGGCGCCGAATATCGTGGCGGCCATGTCGTAAGCCGTCCAGACGAGCAGGCCGATCACGACGGGCCGGACGGCGGCGAGCATCGACTTCACGGCCGGCGCGTCCTTCAGGCGGAAGAAAAAGATGATCATAATGAGCATAAGGATCGTTGTCGGGAGGACCGTGCCCATGGCGGCCATGACCGCTCCCGGAACGCCGGCCAGCTTGTAGCCCACGTAAGCCGAGACCTGGGGGGCGATGGGGCCGGGAAGGGCGTTGCTCATGGCCACAGCGTCGGCGAACTCGGCCGAATCCACCCAGCCCGCGCCCACACACTCGCGCTGCATGAGGGCCAGGGAGGCGGGCCCCCCTCCCCACGAAAAAAGGGCGACCCGGGTGAAAAGCATGAAGATCTTCCATAACATCATGGCATCACTTCCTAACGAAGACAAACGGACAGGGCGATGAGCCATTGGGCGGCGAAATAGGCGCTCAAGATGAACGCCTGGGCGGACCTGAACGGCTTGACGAAACGATCAAAGGCCAAGATGGAATCGGAGATGACGAAAAGGACGGCGCCGGCCGCGGCGGCCAGGGCCGCGGTCCCCGGCAGTTGGATGGACCTTTCGAGGGCGGCCCGGGCCATCGTGATGATCACGAGGATGTAGATGACCACGGGCACGCGCATCTTCCCGAGGTGCGGGTAAAGGATGACGACAACCAGGACCGTGAAGACGAGCAGGGGCATGGTAGGCCAGGACGAAAACTTAAGGCGTATCCCCGACAGGAACGCGAAGGTGTAGCAGACCTGGGCGACGAGAAAACAGATCAGGCCTTCCAGGAAACGCTTCTTCCTGAGCATCATGAAGACGTCGCCTGCCAGCGAAACGGCGAGTCCGGCGGCTATGGCGTAACGGTAATACGGACGGGAATGGGAACCAGCCTCAAGGACGAGGCTGATGATGACGGCCATCGTGATCGGCCGGAAAAGGTAGACAAGGAGCCGGGGGCCCTTGTAATGGGCCCGGATCGCCAGGACGCCGAAAACGAACGCCCAAATGGAAAGCACCCAGATGATCATTTTGCGCAGCAGAATGGTAACAAAAAGACCGAGGAAAAGCCAGGATGTCCTTTCATCATTCCCTCGTCCGGCTTGACAAAGCTTCGCTCTATAAACTATCATCCGCCACCATAGCGAAAACGGGACATCCTGATATTCGACCATGACCCTCAAGCTTGACCGCCGAACGTTCCTGAAGCTGTCCGGAGCGGCCGTCGGCTCGGCCACTCTGGGCGAGCTGCTCGGCCCGCTCACCCTCTCCCGGGCCGTCCCGATCGAGGTCAAGACCGACGGAACAAAGATCATCGCCGCGGTCTGCAATAACAACTGCGGCGGCCGCTGCCGGATCCAGGCCCACGTCAAGGACGGCGTCGTCGTCCGGATCAGTTCAGAGGAGGGTTTGGATGCGGCCGGGCGGCCGCAATTACGCGCCTGCCTCAAAGGCCGGGCCATCCGGAACCGGCTGGTTCACCCGGACCGTCTCAAGTATCCTTTGATGCGTGTGGGGACGAGGGGCGAAGGGAAGTTCCGGCGGATTTCCTGGAACGAGGCCGTCGATCTCATCGCCTCCAATCTGAAAGCTGTGGTCGACCGCCATGGACCAGGTTCCGTCTTTATCCAGTATGCCACCGGCGATTGCGGGGCCATCTCCGGCTCCTTGGCGGCCGAACGTTTAATGAACCTGATGGGCGGGCACCTGGGATATTATAACAGCTACAGTTCTGCCTGCCTGCGCTACACGGCTCCGTACATGGTCGGCTACCGGGACACCAGCAGCTACCCGACTCTGGAGCATTCGAAGTACATCCTCCTTAACGGGTTCAACCCGGCCGAGACCGTGTTCGAGACGAATTCCAATTATTATCTTGCCCGGGCCAGGGACGCGGGCGCCAGGGTCGTCGTGATCGACCCGAGGCTTTCGGAAACCGCCGCAACGTTTGCGGACGAATGGGTTCCGATCAGACCGACCACCGACAGCGCGCTGTTCGCGGCAATGGCCCACGTCATCATTAAGGAAAACCTGGTCGATCAGGCTTTTTTGGACAGGTATTGTGTCGGCTTTGACGAGGGCCATATTCCGGCGGGCAGCCCTGCCGGACAGTCATTCAAAAGCTATGTCCTCGGCTTGTCCGACGGCATCTCCAAGACTCCCCGATGGGCGGCCCCTATCACCGGGGTCGACTCGGACACGATTGCACGCTTGGCGAAGGAATACGCGTCGGCGAAACCGGCTCAGTTGATCCAGGGCCTCGGCCCCCAGCGCCACGCTTACGGCGAAGAATCTGTCCGGATGGGGATCGTCCTCGCTTGTATGACCGGGAACTTCGGCGTCTTGGGCGGCGGCTGGGGAGGCGGGGAGGGGAGCCGGAATCTCGGGGTCGGTGTAGGAAGCCTTCCGACGGGGGTCAATGGGGTCAAAACCCGCATACCGGTCTTCCTCTGGACCGACGCCGTCGTCCGCGGAACGGAAATGACGGAGGCCGACGGGGTCAGGGACGGGCCGCTCCGGAGCAACATCAAGTTCATTTTCAACCTTGCCGGCAACACGCTCATCAACCAGCACGCGGACGTCAATAGGACCGCCGCGATCCTGCGAGACGAAAACAAGGTCCGTTTCATCGTAGTCTCCGAGCATTTCATGACGCCCAGCGCCAAGTTTGCCGATGTCCTTCTCCCCGGCGACAGCTCCCTGGAACGCAACGATGTCGGGTTCCCCTGGTCGGGCGATAAGTACATTATCTTCGGTAACAAGGTAGTGGACCCGCCGTTCGAGTGCAAACACGACTATTGGTGGCTCAGCCGGGTCGCGGAACGCCTGGGGCTGGGCGACCCGTTCACCGAGGGCCGGACAGAAGAAGATTGGCTCCGGTTCGTTATCGCCGAAGCGAGAAAGACGAACCCGGCCCTGCCGCCCTACGAGGAGCTGAGCAGGATGGGTGCTTACCGGGAAGACTCACCTCCTTATGTGGCATTCGAAAAAGAGATTCGCGACCCGGCCCGGTATCCCTTCAAGACCCCGTCGGGCAAGATCGAGATCTTTTCAAAGACCCTCTATGACATGAATAATCCCGAGGAGATCCCCGCGGTGCCAAAATATATTCCGGCGTGGGAAGGGCCCGCGGACTCCCTCATCGAAAAATATCCCCTGCAATGCGTCGGCCCTCACATCAAGAGGCGGACCCACTCGACCTTTGACGAGGACGCATGGATGGAAGAAGCCGATCCGCAAGTTGCGTGGATAAGTCCCCAGGACGCCGGTCCGCGCCAGATCGCGGAAGGGGACTCGGTCCGGGTGTTCAATGACCGGGGGGCCATGATTATCCGGGCCCATGTGACTAAGCGTATCCGGCCAGGGGTCGTGGCCGTTCCCCAAGGTGCCTGGTACACGCCGGACAAGAACGGGGTCTGTCGCCGCGGCTGCGTGAACGTCTTGACCAGCCAGCGGCCGTCCCCGCTCGCCCACGGTAACACCCAGCACACGATCCTGGTCGAGGTTCGGAAAGCATGAAACAAATAGCTTTTTACGTGGACGCCACCAAGTGCATCAACTGCAAGACCTGCGAGATCGCCTGCAAGGATGTCAATAACGCGGCTCTGGGCGTCCGGATCCGGAAAGTCCGGACATTCGAAGGCGGAGAGTTTCCCAACGTGTTCGTCTATAACATCTCCATGTCCTGCAACCATTGCGAAGACCCCGTCTGCGTCAAGAGCTGCCCGGCACGGGCTTACACCAAGAGACCGGAGGATGGAGTCGTCCTGCAAGACACGGCCGCCTGTATCGGCTGCCGCAACTGCACCTGGGTCTGCCCTTACGGAGCTCCCCAGTATGATCCCGGCGCGGGCAGGGTCCGCAAATGCAACATGTGCGTCGGCCTGGTCGCGAAAGGGGAAGACCCCGTTTGCGTCACCGCCTGTCCCATGCGCGCCATCGAGGTCGGCAGCCTCGAAGAGATCGCCCGGCGAGCGGGCGCGACGATATCCCTTCGGGACCTCCCGTTGCCGGGCTTGACCATGCCCTCGTGCAGGTATAAGGCGAGACGAGAGGCTTCCGGAGGCTAAGGGAGAGCGAAGATGTCGGAATGGCCCTTGATCGCGTTCACGACCGCCCTCCAGCTGTCGTGCGGCCTGGCGCTCGCAACAACCCTGTACGATCGGGCCCCCCGCAAATCAAATGAGTTCGCCTTTCGCGCGTTGGGGATTTCCATATTCCCGATCGCGGCAATGGGTGTTTTGGCGTCCCTTTTCCACCTGGGGAGGCCGCTTTCCGCCTGGCGCGCGCTTTCGAACCTGCCGACCTCCCGGCTGAGCGTCGAAATCCTGCTTTCGGGCTTGTTCGCCGTTGCGGCATTGGCTTACAGCTGGCTATGGAGGATCCGCCGGAAAAAAGGGCGGTTCGGGCTGGGGGGCGCCGTGAGTCTCATCGGCCTGGCGGCCGTGGTTTCGAGCGCCACGGTCTACATGGCGCCGACGGAGCCGGCCTGGAACTCTCCCTGGGTGCCGATCTCGTTCCTCGGCGCCGCCCTGCTATTCTGCGGATTGGCCCCGGTATCGATGGCCGATCTAAGGCCGGATAAAGATTTGCGCAGGATCTTCCTGGTAACGACGGCCTCCGGGGCAGCGGTCATCCTCGTTTCCGCCGGCTTGATGGTGGTCCGGCTTTCCGCTCCTCCCGCCGGCGAATTCGCTTCGGTGCGGTTCCATGAAATCCTTCGTTGGCTGCTGTCGCGCGGCTCCGTCCCACTGGGGATCTTCGTGATGCTTGCCGGGGTCCTGCCCATGGCCTTCGCGTTTAAACTTTATACCTCCGGAAAACCCGTCGGACGGATGGGCCGACTGGTCTTTCCGGCCGCGCTGGCCGGGGCTGTCATAGGCCGTTGGCTGATGTACGCCGTCGGCACGAAATTCTTTCCGTTCTAGCCGGCCGCTGACGTCAAAGAAAACCCGATGTTATCGCGGGATAGACGGGACAGAAAGGAGATCATAGCCTCATGAGCAAAGATGTGAGGATCCGGGTCATCGGTCTATGCGGGGTTCTTTTCTTCTTTTCGTGCGGGCCGCAAAAAGCGGAAAAATCCACGACGGCCGCATCGGCGCTGGTCGTGACGGCCCCCGCCGCGGTCCCGCTCCTCCCGGAGGATCAGGTCCGCCTGTCCAATGATCCTCAAAAAACGGAGGCTTTCCGCGACGCCGGACTCGGCTTATTCATCCACTGGGGACCGAACTCTCAGATGGGAACGGAGATCTCCTGGCCCTTGAACGGTGCTTCCGAAGACTTCGTCAAGCGCTATTACGCCCTGGCCGGGACCTTCAACCCGGTCCGCTTTGACGCGGCCGAGTGGGCCCGGCTGGCCAAGCTGGCGGGTATCGAATACGTCTGCTTCACGGCCAAGCACCACGACGGCTTCTGCATGTTCGATACGGCCTTCAGTGATTTCAAGATCACCCGGACGCCCTACGGCCGGGACATCGCGGCCATGGTCGCCGAAGCCTTCCGCAAGGAAGGGCTCCTTCTCGGGTTCTATTACTCGCCCGGGGATTTCCGCTACCAGTGGGAAACGGGCCGGCGCACGGGCCACATCTACGAACCGGGATTCGACAGCCCGGCCCCGTTCGGTCCGAAACAGCTAAGCTTCCTCGACTACGAGCGCGGCCACATCGAGGAGCTCCTGACCCGCTACGGCGACGTCTTCATGCTTTGGTTCGACGGCAAGTGCGAGCCTCTCAAGAAACACTCCTGGCGCGTCCGTCCGGACGTCTTCATCGCCCGCGGCGAGATCCCGACCCCCGAACAGGAGATCCCCGGCCAGGCCGACGACCGCGCCTGGGAGAGCTGCCTGACCACGAGCTATCAATGGTCCTACCTCCCCGGCGCCGTCGTCCGGCCGTCGTCCGAGATCATCGAGAACCTCGTTCACATCCGGGCCCGCGGCGGCAACATGCTCCTCAACATCGGGCCCCGCCCCGACGGGCGGATCGCTCCGGCCGACGAGGACGTCCTCCGCGACCTCGGACTGTGGATGATGCTCTACGGCGATTCGGTCCGGGGGGTCCGCCCCTGGAGCGTCACGAACGAAGGCGATGTCTGGTTCACCCATAAACGGGCCGAGGGGACCGTCTACGCTCTGGCCGTCCTGGATGAGCGGAACTCCCGGACCCTCCTCCTCAGATCCGTTTCCGCCACGCCCGGGACCAAGGTGACCCTCCTCGGCCAGGAAGGGGACCTGCCTTGGGAGCAGACCCCCGGCGGCCTGAAGATCGTTGTGACACGGAAGCAGACCATACGCCTGGTCAAGGCCAAACCGGCCCCGGACCGGGCCGAGACGAGCGACATCCAGCGGCTGACCTGGGGACTCGAGGCGCCCGTGGCCGTCAAGATCACCCAGGTCCAGGCCCCGGCAGTCCCGGGGAAGTGATCGAGCCATGAGCGCCCGAACGATCGTCCGTTCCGCCGCCGTCGTCGTTCTCGTCGCGGCCGGACTGGCCCTCACC
>CAZSMW010000449.1:0-1670 GCA_964607985.1 uncultured Eubacteriales bacterium | reverse complement strand
GGAGCCGGTCTTCCCCTTTATTCCCTGGAGAACAGGATCCCGCTCCACGAGTTCGACATCGTCGGCATCTCGCTCCTCTACGAGCTCAATTATTCCAATATCCTGACCGTTCTCGATCTCGGCGGCATCCCCGTTCTGTCTTCCAAACGGGACGGAAACGCGCCGTTCGTCATCGCCGGTGGACCGGCCGCCTTCAATCCGGAGCCGGTGGCCGACTTCTTCGATCTCTTCCTCCTGGGCGATGGGGAAGAGGGCTTCCCGGAGATCGTGGAAAAGATCATGTCATTGAAGGAAGCAGGTGCGGATAGACGAACGGCCCTCAGGGAACTTTCGACGGTCCAGGGGGTTTACGTTCCATCGCTCTATGAACCCGAAAAGATGGACAGGTCTCCGCTGCTCGTTCCAAGGCCCATCGATGGCGCCCCCGCCCGGATCGAAAAAAGGGTCCTGAAGACCTTCGCGAATTCGGAGTTCCCCGAAAGGATCGTCGTCCCCGGCGTGGGGGCCGTTTTCGACCGGGTCGCCATCGAGGCCGCCAGAGGCTGCCCGCAGAACTGTCGGTTTTGCCAGGCCTCGAGCCTCTACTTTCCTTTCAGGGTCAAGAGCCCCAACAAGATCATCCGGACGATGGGACGAAGCCTTTGCCGCACCGGATACGAGGACGCTTCCCTGACCGCCCTGTCGATCAGCGATTACCCTTATCTCGAAGAAACCGTCCGGGTCCTCATGGGAGAGCTGGAGGACCGGAAAATTTCGCTTTCCCTTTCTTCTCTTCGACCCAAAGGGCTTTCGCCCGAGATCGTGGAGAACATCGTCAAGGTGCGGAAGACGGGCTTCACCCTCGTTCCGGAGGCGGGGACGGAGCGTCTGCGCCGCGTCATCAACAAGAAGCTCGACGACCGCGAGATCCGGGATGCCGTGACTTACGCCTTCTCCAGAGGATGGAAGCTCGTCAAGCTCTATTTCATGGTCGGCCTCCCCACCGAAACGGACGAGGACCTGGCTGGGATCGTGACATTGGTCAGGGATATTATCGCCCTCGGCAAGAAGATCCTCGGCGCGGCGCCGCGCATCAACCTCAGCGTGTCGTCCTTCATCCCCAAGCCGCACACTCCTTTCCAATGGCTCGCCATGGAC
Source organism: uncultured Eubacteriales bacterium (assembly GCA_964607985.1). Taxonomy (GTDB): domain Bacteria; phylum Acidobacteriota; class Aminicenantia; order Aminicenantales; family Saccharicenantaceae; genus JALHVH01. The sequence continues at coordinate 533 of CAZSMW010000449.1, read as the reverse complement.
GAAGGGGGGACATTAGCGGAGAAACAGGAATACCTGCGATCCGAACTGAGGCGCTCCAGGTCCGTCGAATTCAAGAAGCACCCCGTCGATACCTCGCTTCTGGAGGCGGTATTCTCAAGAGGCGATAGGCGCTTATCCGGTGTCCTGAAGGCCGCTTGGGACAAGGGCGCCAGGTTCGAAAGCTGGGGGGATCGTATGAACACGGGCCTTTGGCAGGAGGCTTTAGTTCAGCAAGGCGTCTCGCCGGAGGACTATTGGAAAGAGATCGACACCGAGGCCGTCCTGCCTTGGGACCATATCGATACCGGGATCCGCAAGTCCCACCTGCGGCTGGAGTTGGGCAAAGCCCTCGAAGGATTGGAGTCCCCTTCCTGTTACGAAACGACGTGCGCGGAATGCGAGGCGTGTGACCTTTCGGAGCTCAAGATAAAAAACCACGACGAGAAGATCAGGGTCAAGCCGGGTGGGGCTCCACGGATCGGCAAAAGATCAGATGTCGCGGAGCGCTATCTGGCCTTTTTTTCCAAGAAGGG
>CAZSMW010000448.1:0-5234 GCA_964607985.1 uncultured Eubacteriales bacterium | reverse complement strand
CAGCTCCACCACCCGGAGGAAGGTCCGGTTGCGTTTCGTCCATGTCCGGTTGAGCTTGCGGGCGTAATGGGCGACGGCGACGCTGATCCACTCGCGGGCCAAGAGCTTCCCGATCGTTTGTTTCAGCGAGTAGAAATGCCTGTGGCAGAACATCTGCGCCCTCTGCAGGTCGAAGAGGGAGAACCGCGCCGGCTGGAAGACGACGTGGTGGGCGTCGTAGAGCGCCCAATCATGGAACTTGAGGCGGTGTTCGGACTCCATCTTCTCGTAGAACTCCGACCCGGGCAGGGGCGTCAGGATGAGGAACTGGGTCGTGGAGAGCTTCGCCTTCTTGGCGAACCGGAGCATTTTCTTGACGCTTTCCCAATCGTCCTCGTCGAACCCCAGGACGAACATCCCGTGGATGTGGATGCCGTTCGTCCGCAGGACCTTCGCGGCTTGAACGAGATCGGCCACGGTTTGCTTCTTCTTCATGGCGTCGAGGCTCCGAGGATTGACGGATTCAAAGCCGATATACACCGTGTGGCAGCCGGCCTTCTTCATGAGCTTGACGAGCTCGAGGTCGCGGGCCATGTCGGCCCGGACCTGGGTCGTCCATTGGAACTTGAACCGTTCCCGGATCATGGCCCGGAGGAGCTCCTTCGTCCGCTCCCGGTTGGCCGTGAAGTTGTCGTCGTAGAAGAAGGTGGAATTCCCGCGGCGGTCGTAGCGGCGCAGTTCCCCGATGATGTTCTCCGTCGAGCGGAAGCGATACTTCTTTCCGAACATACTGGTCACCGAGCAGAAGGAGCAGTCGAAGGGGCAACCCCGGGAGGTCTGGACGGGAATGGGCGGGTGAAATTTCCGGCGCGTCGGGTCATGCTTAAGAAGCGAAAAGTCCGGGTACGGGATTGCGTCCAGGTCCTTCTCCTGGGGGATCATCGGACTATGGACAACCCGTCCGTCGACCTTTCGGGAAAGGTTGGGGATGTCCGCGAAATCCCGGCCGCCCTCCCAGGCGTCGATGAATGACCCCAGGGCCTTCTCCCCTTCCCCGCGGATGACGTAGTCGGCGTGCTCCAAGGCCTCCTCGGCCAGGAAGGTCACGTGCGGGCCGCCCATGAGGACGGGGATCCCCAAACCGCGGATCTTGTCGGCGATGGCGTAAGCCCGCGGCGCCGTCGACGTGATCGTTGATATGCCGACGAGGTCGGCCTCGGCGATGTCTTCGAAATTGATCTTCCGGAGGTCCTCGACGTAGACTTCGACCTCCCAGCCGCGCGCCTTCATCATCGTCCCCAGGATGAGCACCCCCAGCCGCGGCAAGGGGAACTGGGAAAAGATGTGCAGGTTCGGAGCCTGCGGCTCGATGAATACGATCTTAGGCATCTGTCTTCCCTTTCTTAAGCGTGTCGCCCGGTTCCGGCCGCTTCCGGTTTCTGTTTTGCAGGCCCTGGATGTCCCTCTTTTTCTTTTTCAAGAGGTCCTCCCAACGTTCGATCCCCTCATCGAGGAGCTTCATCTTGTCGTAAAGGCCCTGGATTTGGCCGAGCATGGCGGCGAGCTTGGCATCGACGCCGGCTTTGGGGAACACGTCGAGGTCGGCCTGGATCGCCAGGAAGTCCCTCACTTCGTCCGAAACGGCCTTGATCTCTTCGAGCGTGTAACCAAAGAGCTGGAGGTCGCGGATGAGCTGACACAAGAAGACATAGGAATCCGAATAGAGGCGAAACCCGCCCTCGGTTCGCATATCCGGCTCGATGACGCCCTTGTCCTCCCAGTGCTTGATCGTCCGGGGACTGACGCCGGAGCGGTCGGCCAGGCCCCCGACGGTGAGGTAAGGGTCCTTTTTGAGCGGGGCCTTTTTATCGGTCTTCCCGGTCGGCAGACCGAATTTCTTGATGATCTTTTGGGTCTCCTCGAGTCCGTAGCCGAGGTCCTCGAGCTTCCGGATGTGAACGATCCGGTCAAGGGCGTCCGAGGTGAAGAGCGGGGTCTTGTCTTCCGCGAAACCCGCCGGACGGACGAGCTTGGCCTTCAGCCATCCGGCCAGGGTATCTTCCGAGACGCCGGCCTTGCCGAGGAGATCTTCCCGGGTGAACACGTCTTTGTTCATAACAAACCTCTACGTATACTTTGTTTTTTGTTTATTAGTCTGTGCACGTATAGGATTATATTTACGAGAAAGGCGTTTGTCAAGCCCCATTTACTATTATTACGGTTCCCTTGCGTTTATTGAGGGCCCGGGGCTTGGACGGGAAAGCCCTCAATGGCCGTGAAGGGAGGGCATGGGGAAGGGCTGCAGCGACCATGCGGAGATCAGCCTGAGACGAGCGTCCGACGAGGGAAGCCGCAAGCCTCCGACGGCCCAAGACTCCGAGGATGGGTTTCCGGGAGCTCATTAGATTAGCCTGGAGTCTTGGGCCTGCGGCGCCGAGAAGGACGCGAGTCTCAGGCGAGCTGGATCGGAGCCGGGAGCAAAGCACTTCCCTATGCCCTCCTCTTGACATCACGGCCATCGAGGGCCGGCCCGTCCAAGCGATTGGCCCAGCCCGCACCGAACGTAAGAGAACCGTTATTACCCCACCTTCTTCCGGAAGCGCAGGACGCTCAAGGTCAAGATCGCCGCGCCGAAGGCGAGCAGGGCCAACCCCTGGTCCCATAGCTCGACAATCCCCACGCCTTTCAGAAAGATCCCCCGGATGATGACGAAAAAATACCGCATGGGGACAACGAGGGTGATCGCCTGAAAGAACTTCGGCATATTCTCGATGGGGAAGACGAAGCCGGACAGGAGCATCATGGGCATCATGAAGAAGACCGTAGTCATCATGGCCTGCTGCTGTGTCCGCGAGATCGTCGAGATGAAGAGGCCGAGCCCAAGGGTCGTCAGCATGAAGACGAGGCTCATGCCGAAGAGGAGGAAAACGCTCCCCCGGAGCGGCACGCGGAACAGGAGCGTCGCGACGGCGAGGACAAGGCAGACATCGATCGTCCCGATGATAAGGAACGGGAGAAGCTTGCCCGTGATGAGCTCGAGCGGCCGGATGGGTGTCACGATGAGCTGCTCCATCGTCCCGGCTTCCTTCTCCCGGACGACGGCCATGGCGGTCAACATCATGGTCATGATCATCAGGATGAGACCCAGGACTCCGGGAACCATGAAGTTCCGGCTCTTGAGCTCGGGGTTGTACCAGACCCGGACCTCCGGTATGACGCGGACCGGCCGGATCCCGAAGGGCTTGAGGCGCTCGAGCCTCTCGAGCATGATCCTCTGGGCGTACCTCGACAGGATCATCGACGCGTAGCTTGTCCCGATGGTCGCCGACTGGCTCTCCGACCCGTCCACCAGAAGCTGGACCCGGGCCGGCTCCCCTGCCGCGAGATTGTCTGCGAAACCGCGACCGACAATGATGGCCATCGACGCCTCTCCGTCGTCCAAGTAACGGTCCACGGCCCGCATGTTCTGGACCCTGGCCCTCAGGCTGAAGGTCCCGGAGTTGAAGAACTCCGTGACCAGACCCCGGCTGGCCGACGTCCCGTCGAGGTCGCAGACAACGGCCGGGATGTCCCGGACATCCAGGTTGGCGGCATACCCCATGAGCAGCAGCTGGAGGACAGGGGCCACGAAAAGCACGGGAAGGAGCCTTCGGTCCCGCTTGAGCTGGAGGAACTCCTTGCGGATGATGTGGGCGATCTTTCTCATCGTTTCCCCCGTTTCATCCGAAGGGTGCTTATGCCGAGCATGATCGCGGCGAAAGCGGCCAGGCAAAGGATCTGGTCCCAGAACGCCCTGAGGCCCGCGCCTTTGATGATGATGCTCCTCAAGGCGACCAGGAAGTACTTCGCCGGGACAAGGTAGGTGAGCGCCTGGACGACGGGCGGCATGTTCCTCACGGGAAAGACGAACCCCGACAGGATGAAGGTGGGCAGGAACGTCGAGAGGATGGCCAGTTGGAAGGCCACCTGCTGAGTCCTTGTGACCGTGGAGATGAGGAGGCCCTGGCCCAGCCCCCCGATCAGGAAGAGGGTCATGGTCAGGAGAAGCAGGAGGTAGTTACCCTTGATCGCGACCCCGAACAGGACCCAGCCGAGGAGGAGGACCAGGTGGGATGAGACCAGGGAGATGAAGATGTAGGGCACGGTCTTGCCGACGATGAGTTCGCCCGGCTTGAGGGGAGAGACCATGATCTGCTCCATCGTTCCTCTTTCCTTCTCCCGGACGACGGAAAAGGCCGTGGAAACGACGAGGATGACCATCAGGATGAAGGCCATGAGGCCGGGGACGAGGAAGATCGCGCTCCGGAGCTCCGGATTGTACCAGACGCGCACGTCGCTCGCGAGAGGCAGGACGAAGCCCTTGAGGCCCCGGTCGTGGAGGAGTCTCATCGTCATCCGGACCGCATCGTTCTGGACGATCGCGCTGATGTAGCCCGCCGCCGTCGAGGCGCTCGAGGCGTTGGCGCCGTCCACCAGAACCTGGACCGCAGGATCGCGTCCGGCCTCGAGGTCCGCCGCGAAGCCGCGTGGGACAACCAAGGCCACACGGACCTTCTCTTCGCCGAGGAGCCGGTCGACCTCCCTCGGATCGGATAGCTCATATTTGAGGTCGAAGTATTCGGTGTGGGTGAAGTTGCCTATGAACTCGCGGGCGGCCGCGCTCCCGTCCTCGTCGCATACCGCAAGAGGGACGTGTTTGACGTCGAAGTTGAGCGCGAATCCGAACATCAGGAGGAGGAACCCGGGCATGACGACGAGGAAAATGAGCGTCCGGGCGTCCCGGCCGATCTGCCGGAATTCCTTCTTGACGACGGCCCGCAGGCAGCATAAGTGATTGGGGACACGTACCGAATTCACTTTGTCCCTCCCGAGTCCCCATTTCCCGATTCCTGTTCGATGCGCTGGATGAAGACGTCCTCGAGCGAGGGGACGATCCGGTCCATGCGCCTGACCGCGATGCCGTTCGCTTCGAGCAGGCGCCGGACCTTGGCCTTGCCCTCCGCTTCGTCCCCGACGCTCACGTGGAGATAGGTGCCGAATATAGAGGTCTCGAGAACCCAGCCTTCCTTTTGCAGCATCTCCATGGCGTCCACGGCCCTGTCGCATTCCACCTCCAGGATAGGGTTCCGGATGTACGTCCGCTTCATCTCCCGGGGGCTCCCGCCCGCGACCAGCCGCCCGGCGTGGATGAGCCGGATGTCGTTGCAGTATTCGGCCTCGTCAAGGTAATGGGTCGTAACGAAGACCGTGACCCC
>CAZSMW010000447.1:0-3524 GCA_964607985.1 uncultured Eubacteriales bacterium | reverse complement strand
AATCCGCTATGTGAAATCGTTCCTTCCCAGCTTGGTTTAAAAATGAGTTTCGTGACGTCCTACTAACTTGGCCCAACGGAGCGAAAAAAAGAACCATGATTCCTTTGTTTACCAGAGGAAAACAGGAAAATAAGATGGGGTGAGTGAGGGGATTTGAACCCCCAACCATCGGATCCACAGTCCGATGCTCTAACCAGGTTGAGCTACACTCACCGTCCGTTGGAAAGCAGACAATTTTCGCATCTTGAAGCGGAATTGTCAACAACCTGCCGATTCGCTCCGTTCCGCCGGCGCGTTGGCCCCGGTTCGGCCGCCCTCGGACCTTATGGTCCTTGTTCTTATGCCTGGTGCCCGGGCCCATGAAAAAATGCCAAGCCGGGAAGACCCGGGAAAGGGTGAGGTGCTCTCGCGGAGATCAGCCCTTCTGCCCCTCGATGAGGTCCAGGACGTCCTCGGAGTCGCGCCATTGCGGCCGGACCCGGACCTGGAGGCCCAGGTAGATCTCCGTCTCGAGGATCTCCTCGATCTCCTTACGGGCCTCGATGCCGATCTGCTTGACGAGGCTGCCGTGGCGGCCGATGATGATCTTGCGGTGGTTGTCCCGCTCGACGAAGATGGACGCGCTGATGATCGTCATGGGCCGCGGATTCCCGTCTTTGCCCGTAAGCTCCTTCTTTTCGATGCTCTCGATATAGACGGCCGTAGTGAACGGCAGCTCCTCTTTGACGTGTCTGAGCACTTTTTCCCTGATGATCTCGGCCAGTAGGAAGCGTTCGGACTGGTCCGAAATCTCGTCGTCCGAGTAGATCTTCTCGGCTTCGGGCAGGGATTTATAGATCAAGTCCTCAAGAACGCCCAGGTTGATGCCCGTGAGGGCGGAGATGGGGATAATCTCCGTGAAGGGCAGGAGGTTCTTGTACCTTTCGATGATGGGGAGGACCTTGTCCTTGCGGACGATGTCCACCTTGTTGATGAGCAGGAAGAGAGGGGTTTTGATCTTCCGGAGCGTCTCGATGACGAACTCGTCCCCGTGCCCGAAGGGTTGGGTGGCGTCGATGAGGAGGCAGAGCAGGTCCGAGGTCTCGAGCGACGAATAGACGAAGTTCATCATCCGGCGGTTCAAAGCGTGCAGCGGTTTGTGGATGCCGGGGTTGTCGATGAAAATGATCTGGCCTTTCTCCGTTGTCTTGATGCCCAGGATGCTGATGCGCGTCGTCTGCGGCTTGTCCGAGACGATGGCGATCTTCTGGCCGAGGAGCGTGTTGAGGAGGGTGGATTTTCCGACGTTGGGCCGACCGAGCAGGGCCACGTATCCGACCTTGACCGCCGGTTTCTTTTCCTTCTTTGGCACCTTCGGCTTACTTTGAGCGGGCTTCCGGGCCGGGGCCTTTTTCACGGCCGGCTTCTTCGCCGCCGCGGGCTTCCGGGTTGTGGCGGCCGTTTCTTTATTCTTTGTTTCCATCCTGGGATTTCCTTTTTATCCGGATTTTCTTGACGCGCTTCTGCTCGACGTCAAGGATCTCGAAGGACAATCCCTTGATGTCAAGCATCTCCCCCTTGGTCGGAAGCCGGCCCAGGTTATGGGTGACGAGCCCGCCGACGGTGATGAAATCGTCCTCGGCGAGCTCAAGGTCGAGGAGCTCTTCCATCTCTTCGACCTCGACGCGGCCGGAAACCGTGAAGTCGCCGGGTGCGTTCTCCACGATTTGGGCCTCCTCGGTGTCGTACTCATCCTGGATCTCACCCACGATCTCCTCGACGACGTCCTCCATGGTCACGAGCCCGGAGACGCCGCCGTGCTCGTCGACGACGACGGCCATCTTCTGCTTGGCCTTCTGGAATTCCTTAAGCAGGTCGGCTACCTCCATGGACTCGGGGACGAAAATGACCGGCCGGATGAGGGCCTCGATAGGCTGGCCCTTGTGCTTCTCATCGGCATATTCGATGATGTCCTTGGCCATGACGATGCCGTCGATGTTGTCGATCCGGTCCTTGTAGACGGGGATCCGCGAGTATTTTTCCCGGATGATGAGGTCCTTGAGATTATCGATGGTGGAGTCCTTCCGGATACAGACCATGGTGACACGGGGCGTCATGATCTCCCGGACGATGGTGTCCCCGAATTCGACGACGCTCCGCAGAAGCTCGTCCTCGCCCTTCTCGATGATCCCCTCCTCACGCGCCTCGTCAAGGAACGTCTCGATTTCCTCGTCCGTCGCCTCGTGCTCCCCGTCCTTCTCTTCCCGCTCCTCGCGCTCGCCAAGGTTACGGGTGAGGAGGAGGATGGGGGAGCCGAGGGCCCTAAACAGCCCGGCCGCGGGGAGGAAGGCTTTAAGAACGGCGTTCTTGCCGCGGAAGTTTATGAGTCTGGGCAGGGCTTCGAAGAAGAGCGTGTGGATCCCGACGGCGATAAGAAAGAGCCAAAGGGGCCAGAACCTCAGCCGTGGGAAGGCCATGAAGAGGTAGGTCATGAAGGCGACGAGCACAACGACCCTCAGGTACGCTGCCGCTGTCCGGGTATCCTCGAAATCCTTGAGGATCCTGTGCCGGTCGGCCTTTTCCCGGTCCTCCAGGAACCGGCTGACCTGGATCTTGGAAAAGGAGTCCAGGGTGATGTGGAACATGGAGAGCACGAAAACGGCCAAGAAGCTCAGGAAAAGCCCAATCCAGATCGCGAGATCTGTGCTCATGTGCTGTCCCCGAAGAAGAGCCTCCGGGCGGCCTTTTCTTCAAGGCCGACGGCGGCGCCGTGGTCGTACCCGGCCAGGTGGAGGAACCCATGGAGGACCAAGACCTCCAGCTCGCGCTCCAGGCTGTGGCCGCCATTTCGGGCCTGTTTTGCCGCGACCGGGACCGAAATGACGATGTCGCCGAGGTAGAACTTTCCGTCGGCGCCCTTTTTTCCGATCCGGAAGCTCAAGACGTCGGTCGGCCGGTCCTTCCTTCGATACTTCCGGTTTAGGGTCCGGATGGCTTTCGTCCCGACAAAGACCAGGACGATCTCGGGGTCGCCGAGGCCATAGCGGGCCGACAACCGCTCAATCAGGCTTCGGATCCTTTTCCGGTTGAGCGGGTGCTTGCGCTGCCTGTTGATGATTTCGACCATTGTTTTTCCTGGCGCCGGCCGCCTTTTTTTCCCGTTTCATTTCGAAATCGAACCCCGGGTATTCGACCCGGGGATGATAGACGGCGTGAAGGATAGAGAAGAAGGAGGAGGCCGCCGATCTGAGCTCCCTTAGAGAGAAATCACAGTCGTCGAGCTGGCCGTCCTGGAGGTAGCTGTTGAAGATCTCCGTGATAAGCCTCTTTAGGCTGTCCTTGGTCGGGGACTTGAGGCTCCGCGAGGCCGCCTCGACCGAGTCGGCCAGCATGACCAGTCCCGCCTCCCTGCTCCTGGGCCGGGGCCCGGGGTAGCGATAGGCCTCCTCGCCGATCTTGTTCATCTCGGGGTCGTACTTCTCCTTGGCCTTCTGGTAGAAATACCGGACCAGGGAGTTCCCGTGGTGTTGTTCGATAATGTCCCG
>CAZSMW010000446.1:0-5255 GCA_964607985.1 uncultured Eubacteriales bacterium | reverse complement strand
GGAGGTGGCGCTCCAGGCCGCCATTAAAACAGAAACCGTAGATGGAAACCTGAAAGGGGCGATCGAGCAGTACCAGAAGATCGCCGCGCAGCCCGGCGCCGGCCGCGCCACGGTCGCTACCGCCCTGCTGCGGATGGGCCAGTGCCACGAAAAGTTGGGCAATGCAGAGGCCCGTACAGCCTACGAGCGCCTGGTGCGCGACTTCGCCGACCAGGCCGAGATTGTGGCGCAGGCGAAAGCGCGCCTGAGCGCATTGGAGCCGGGCGCGGCGGGAACCAGGGAAGCCAAGGGCATTGTTGTCCGTAAGGTGCGCGAAGGTTCCGGATATGGGTGCGGAGGATCTCCGTCTCCTGACGGCAAATACTTCTCGGATATGGAGTGGAAAAGCGGAAATCTTTTAGTTCGCAACCTTTCGACCGGAGAGGAACGAGTTCTGACCGAGAGTTCAGGGGACGATTTAGAGAACGCTTTCTATTCCGTGTTCTCGCCCGACGGTCGAAAGCTGGCTTACAGCTGGTCCAAGAAGGATGGGAAATTTGGAATCCGGACGATCGGCCTCGACGGGTCCGGTCCCCGCACCCTGATCGATGATCTGGCCGTGGATGACATCGGTCCCTTGGGCTGGACGTCAGACGGGCAAAATATTCTGGCGTTCATTTGGAGAAATATCTCAATTTATGAGATCGTCCAGATTGCTGCCAAAGGAGGCTCCTTCCGTGTCCTGAAAACTTTGGACGGGTTCAACCCCCGGAAGGCTAGGCTGTCTCCCGACGGCCGATATATCGTGTATGATCGTCTTCCCACCAAAACCTCCCAGAATCTCGATATATTCCTGCTTCGGGTTGACGGAGGACAGGAAATCCCTCTCGTCGAGCACGAAGCTAATGACACTGTCCTTGGCTGGACGCCGGATGGGAAAGGCGTCCTCTTCGCCAGCAACCGCACCGGGTCCATTGATTGCTGGGTTGTCCCGGTGGCCGATGGTCAACCCCAGGGAGCTCCGGGACTGATCAGAAAGGACATCGGAGAGGTTACGCCCTTGGGTTTCACCCGGAACGGCTCCTTTTATTATGGCGTCCAGACCGCGATATCAGATGTCTTCATCGCCCCATTGGACGTCGAGGCGGGAAAGCTGCTCTCTCTTCCGGCGCCACTCGCCAAACGATTCGTAGGCAACAATAATTCGCCTGCCTGGTCCCCGGATGGAAAATTCTTGGCCTATATTTTGGATCGGACCCCAAAGTACAAGTCGATTCTATGCCTACGCTCAATGGAAACGGGGAAAGAACGTGATATCAATCCGGCAATGTATTTTGGCTGGCCCATCTGGTCTCCCGACGGGCGAACGATCCTCATCTATGGAATGAAAACTGAGGGCCCACAGGGATTCTTCTTCATCGATCCTCAATCGGGAGAGCTCGCGCCGTTCGTTCTGAAAGAAGGAGAAAGGTTTGTTCAGCAGGCGGCGTGGTCGCCGGACGGTAAGACCATTTTTTTCAGACGCGGCAGCGATGACTTCAAAGAGAGCTGGTTCGTAAAACGTCAGGTCGAAACGGGTCAAGAAACGGAACTCCTGCACAATTATCCGATCAATGAATCCGCCGTCTCTCCCGACGGCCAAAGGATTGTTTTTCGGTCGTACGATGAGCCAGACACAATGTTGAAGACCATGCTTGTGTCGGGAGGAGATATTCAAGAGATCGTTCGCGTCAAGAATCCTGAATGGATTCCCGGTTATTCCGGACTGGCCTGGACCCCAGACGGCCGCTTCGTCCTCTACCTTACGGCGCGCCAGGATCCTCAAGGTGTCGAGAAAACCGAACTGTGGCGGGTTGATGTTGGAACAGGCGAGCGTAAGTCCTTTGGCCTGGCCATGGACCGCATGCGCAACATCGCCCTTCATCCAGACGGGAAGCGGATTGCCTTCGATTCCGGAATGCCGAAAATCGAGATCTGGGTCATGGAGAACTTCCTGCCGGCGCTGAAAGTCGCCAAATAGCCGGCAGAAACGATGACAGAAAGCGAGGCAGGCGTCGATTCGCGGCGCCTGCTTCGCGCTTTGTTGAACCTCTTGGTAAGGTGAAAGATTCCCGGCGGATGGACGGACGATGCCGGCTTGTAAAAAGATGTAAAATAGGGGGCTTCCATTTGACCGGCTTTCCCCGGCTGTGCTATATGTGAATAGAAGAGCGGCGGGTGCGAAGAAACACAAGAGCTTTTCGGGGGGAGCCGAAAGGTCATGATCCGGCGCTTTAAACACGTTTCGTCCAGGACCAAAATCCTCCTGTTTGCCTTCCTTTTCATCATCCTTCCGAGCGGAATCCTCGGCTATCTCGGGTTGAGGTCCATCGGGAACCGGGGCCTGAGCCTCAAGGAAAACTACCGGAGCATGGCTCGGCTGATGCGGGACAAGCTCGAGGGCGAGCTCTCGGGTCTTGAAGGCCGCTTCGTTCGGGAGATTCTCGACCAGGAATGGACGCAAGACATTCAGGCGGCCCGGCTCCTCCTCGGCCGGGTCCAGAAGCGGCACCCGTCCATCGGCGAAACCTTCATCATCAATTCCGACGGTTCGCTCATTCACCCCCAATTCTATCTCGAGATGGGAATCTCGCGTCGGGCGGAACCGGAAAGCATGCGTGCCCTTCGAAACAGCAACATCGAGCGGGGCGAACGCTACGAATTCACCGATCTCGATTACCCGATGGCCGCGCGCTCCTACGAAGAGGCCGTGAGACGTGCCGCTTCCCCCGAGCGCCGGTTGTATGCCCGCCTTCTGCTGGGCCGCTGTTATTTCAAGTTGAAGAATTACCCCAAAGCCGGAGAACAATACCGGATCCTGTCCGAGCAAAACCAAGAGGCCCGTAGTTCCGACGGCACTCCGCTCAAAATCATCGGGCTCTTCCGCCTGGCCGAAACGTACGCCTCTCTTGGAGAGGGAGACAACGAAGTCAAAACACTCCTGGCCTTGTTTGAAGAGTTGAGTCTCGGCCCCGGCGGATTCGAAAGCCGGGAATTCTATCTCGAGTCCATCAGAGCCGGCCTCGGCCGCATCTCTCAAGGGCGTGTTCTCGGAAGAAGCGAACAGGACCGCTGGGACAGGCTCAAGCTGGAAGACAAAGCCCGGACGGAGAGAATTCGCCGCTTGGAGGGGGCCCGACAAGCTCTCCACTCCCAATGGGACTTGGACGCTTTCTCGAACGGTAAGAACAACGGAAGTCCGGGACCGGATTCGGCGCCGGCCTCGCACTTGACGACCCGCGACGAGGATGGAACGCCGCACCGGATCGGCTATCTGTTCCTGCCCTCTAAGACGGCGCTCCCTGGGAGGCGCGTCCTCGCCTTTGAGATCGATAAGACTTATGTCCTGACCGAGCTCTTTCCACGTCTGCCCGGCAGGGGGGAGGCCGGGGAAAGCGTCCGGGCCGGTCTTTACAGTGAAGCGGGGCCGCTGACGTCCCTTCCGGACGCCCCGCCGCCCGCGCAGGCCCTGGCCGTCGAGAACTTGTCCGAATATTTCCCCTGGTGGAGTCTGGCCCTTTTCGACACCCGGGGAAAAACGATCGATCAGCTCGTTCGGAGAGAAATGAGATTGTACGGCGCCGTCCTCCTCGGGATAGCCGTCCTGATCCTCTCAGGGATCGTTATGACCCTCCGGGCGGCGACCCATGAGGCGGAGACCGTGCGACTCAGGTCCGACTTTGTATCCAATGTTTCCCATGAGCTGAAAACGCCCCTATCCCTGATCCGGTTGTTCGGGGAAACCATGGAATCGGATCAATGGACGGACGACGGAAAGCGGCGGGAGTTCTCGCGCATCATCGCCCGGGAAAGCCGCCGCCTCACCTATCTCATCAACAATGTCCTCGACTTCTCCAAGATCGATTCGGGCCGGAGGGAATATGTTTTCGAAAGGGGGGATCTTGTCAAAGTGATATCCGATACGCTCGAGGCATATCGATTCTATCTCAGGGACCAGGGCTTTGAGTTCGACATTTCTCTTCCCCCGGGTCCGATCTTCATAACCATGGATAAGGACGCGATGGCGCAGACCCTGTTGAATCTCTTGAACAATGCCGAGAAGTATTCCGGAGAGCAGAAGTATATCGGCGTGAAGATGGCCCTCCAGGGAGACCAGGTCTTGATCACCGTGGAAGACAGGGGCCCCGGAATTCCGCCGTCCGACCTGAAGCACATCTTCGAGAAGTTCTATCGCGGGGGGAGCGGGCCCGCCCGGGAGGTTCAGGGCTGCGGTCTGGGTCTGACGATCGTGAAAAGCACGGTCGAAGGCCACGGCGGTCACATCAGCGTGGAGAGTGATCTCGGCCGGGGCAGCCGGTTCATCATCACCCTCCCGTTGCGGGGCAAAGAGGAACGGTTCAACAACTCAGCCGAGGGTGAGAATGGCCAAGATCCTGATCGTTGAAGACCAAAAGGACATGGTCACGGGGCTTGTCTTCAACCTCGAAGCTCAGGGCCACAAAGTCAGCGCGGCCTATGACGGCGAGGCGGGGTTGTCCTCGGCGGAGCGGGAGAAACCGGATCTCATTGTTCTCGACATCATGCTTCCGAAGAAAGACGGCTTCGAGGTCTGCCGCGAGCTGAGACGCAAAGGCCATGACGTCCCCATCCTCATGCTGACCGCCCGCAGGGAAGAGGCCGACAAGGTCCTTGGCCTCGAAATCGGCGCCGACGACTATCTCACCAAGCCCTTTGGCCTCTCGGAATTCCTGGCCCGCGTCAGGGCGCTCCTGCGGAGAGGATCCGGCAAAGACGTTCAACTGGAAAACTGCCGTTTCGGGACGGTCGAGGTCGATTTCAAAAATTACCGGGCGAGCAAGGACGGCGTCCCTGTCAACCTGACCCAGCGGGAGTTCGAGATGATGAGGCTGTTCGTGAAAAATCGGGATAAGATCATTTCCCGGAACCGCTTCCTGAACGAGATTTGGGGCTACGACCGGTATCCAACGACCCGCACGGTGGACGCCCATATCGTCAGCCTCCGGCAGAAACTCGAGACGGATCCCGAGCATCCCCGGTTCATCATCACCGCCCACGGCCTCGGTTACAAATTCATCGGCTGACGGATTCCGCGGCAAGGGAGGCGGTTTTACGTTTTTTTACATCTTATTGACACCTTTTCACGCCCGGCGCGCTATCGTGAAAGAGACCGGGAGTCAGTGAGATGAGGAAAGATTCGGCAAAGGAGAGCAACCCATGAAACGCATATTCATCCTTTTGGCGATCATCACCTCGAC
>CAZSMW010000445.1:0-24950 GCA_964607985.1 uncultured Eubacteriales bacterium | reverse complement strand
GTGTTCAGGACGCGGTGTCCGAGTTATTGACGTAAATGAGCGTCGTACCAACGGAGCATTCTCTCCAACGAATCTCTTTGATGTTCCTTCTCGAAGATGTGCGGCTCGCGAGGATAGCGAACCATCTGCGTCTCGCGGCCGGAAAGCGCAGTCCATTGAAGAACTCCTCGCGGTCGTCGGCGCCGACAACGGAAAAATGGAAAACAGGATCCTTGGCCTAAGGATTCACTCGATCGGAAAGAAAGGCCTGGGATCAACCATTTTGCGCTCTTGGGGTGAAAGGATGGTGGGACCCAAAAGAATCAACAGGGCAGTTGGCCATTCTTGCTGTGCTCCTTTTGTTGATGAGCCATCGATGGAAGCCCTGCGTGTCGCTTGTTAATATTTATTGAATCGTCTTCTCCCAGTCCGCGAGGATGGACACGGCCTTCTTCTTCCCGGCCGCGTCCGCGGCCGGCGCCGTTTCCAGATATTTCCTGAGCCAGCGGACGGCCTCCTTCAAATTGCCCGCTTTTGCCAGAAGCATGGCATAGGCGTGATAAGTCCCCGGCGACGGACCGAATTCGACGGCCTTCCCGGCGTTTTCCAGGGCCTTGGGAATGTTCCCCTCGTTTTCATAAACCCGGGCCAGGTCCGAATAAACGGCAGGATCTTCGGGTGCCTCCCGAAGGATCTCTTCAAAGAAAAGGATGGCTTCTTTGGTCCTCCCCAGCGCGGCCAGAGTGACGGCCCGTCTCATGCGGAGCGTCCGGTTCTCCGGTTCGATCTCGAGCGCCCGCTCATAGGATCTTAAGGCGTCTTCCCAATTTCCCTGCCTGGCGAGGATCGTTCCGGAAAGAAACAGGGCGTCGAAGAAACGCGGGTCAAAGGCTAAAACCGCCCTTCCGGCCGCAAGCGCGTCCTCGAACCTTTCCGCCTTGGAATAGAAGGTCATGAGCCGCGAGAGGATGACGAGGGAATCTGGGAACCTGAACCTGGCTTTCTCCAGGATCCCGACCGCCTCCGGGACCCGGTTCCTCTTCATCTCGAGGAAGGCCAGATTGACGTAGTTCCAGGGGACGTCGGGGTTAAGCCTGAGGACCTCGGCATAGCAGGCGGCCGCCTGCTCGAATCGTCCCTCGGTCTCCAGGATGTTGCCCCGGAAATAGAGAAGATAATCCTGGATCTTATCCTTGGGGTCCGGCAGAGAGAGGGCAGGGCCCCTGGCTTTCACCCCTCCTCCGACATAACCCAGCGACTTCAGCCTTTGTTCTTCTTCCGCGGAGAGCTTCCTCATCTCCGGCGGCTTCGGTGCGGATGACTTTCCGATGAGGTCCTTGAGTTTCCGGGCCATGCCGGCGCCGATATCGCCGTTCTCTCCCAGGACGTTGCGCTCCTCTCCGCGGTCCTTCTCCAGGTTGTAGAGCTCGGCCCGGGGAGCTTCGATGTATTTCCAGGGCCCGTCGATAAGAGCCTTGAGGCTTGACCAGCCGAAATTCTCCTCGGGATAACGTGTCTCCGCGACGACGGGGAGGTCCTCTCGTCCGCCACGGATAACAGGAAGAAGACTTGTCCCCTGCGTCATCTTTGGGATCTTCACCTTAAGGAGGTCGAGGATCGTTGGAAAAACGTCCACCAGCCTGGCCCGGGAACGCACGACCGTCCCGCCGGGAAGACGGCCTTCCCCGGCCATGAGGAGCGGCACCCGGAGCGTGTCGTCATAAAGGAAGAGGCCGTGGTCGATTTCCTTATGCTCGCCCAGGGCTTCACCGTGGTCGGCGGCGGCGACGATGATCGTCTTCTCCAGGAGTCCCTTCTCCCGCACGGCCGCGATGATCCGCCCGATCTCGGCGTCCATGAAGGCGATCTCCCCGTCGTAAGGCCGTCCTTTGAATTCTTCCTTAAAGGGCGACGGCGGATCGTAAGGAAGGTGCGGGTCATAGAAATGGACCCAGACGAAAAATGTCCTATCCGCATTCGTCCCCAGCCAGCGGAGGAAGGAGGCCGCGGTGGCATCGCCCCTTCTCTCCGACCGGAAATTCTTGAGGACCTCTCCTTCTCCGAACGCGTCGTCATAGACGTCAAAGCCCTGGGCCGTCCCGAAACGCGAGTCCACGGTGAAGGAACTGACGAACGCCGCTGTGGCATAGCCCATGTCTTTGAGGACTTCGGCCAGGGTCAGCGCTTCCGGTCCCAGGGCATAAAAACCGTTGTTATGAACGCCATGGAAAACGGGAAGAGTCCCGGTGAAGAGGGAAGCGTGCGAGGGGAGGGTCAGAGGAACCGCGGTGTAGGCATTCTCGAAACGGACCCCGGCTCCCGCCAGCGCGTCCAGGTTGGGTGTAGATGAGCCCCGGTAGCCATAGCATCCGATCCGGTCGGCCCGGGTGGTATCCATGGTGATGAGGAGAACGTTGCGGCCGCCGTTTTTCCCGAGCTTGGCCGCGGCGCCCGCGAGGGCGGGAAACGTCAACGCTGCGGACAGAGCGGCGGCAAGAAAGGGGATCGTCAGGGCGCTTTGTCTCGATCGCATCTTGAGAAGCCTTTCTATCTTACACCCTTTGCCCGCATCGGACAACGGGGCCACGATGCCGGGAATGGGCAGGCTTCTTACTCATAATGAGACATCATAAACAAATCCGCTAATTTGCGAAAGTCATTGGCCGTTCAATATGAAATAGTATTCTTGCGTTTTGTGTGGGCCGCTCAGCAGAAGGCTGGTCCGAGGCCGCGAATTTCCTGCGACCGCGCCGCTCATGCTATAATGCCGGCCATGAATGAGCTGATCGGAACGGATGTCCTTTACCGTCGGTGGGCCGCCCCATCGGCTAAGGCGGTTTTTTTATTGGTCCACGGGCTCGGCGCCCACTCCGCGCGCTGGGATTTCCTGGCCTCGTTTCTGGCCCGGAACGGCTACGCTTCCTACGGCATCGAGCTCAAGGGATTCGGCCGGACGCCGGAACGGCCCGGGGGGCACGTCGATTCCTATCGCGTCTGGGACCGGGATATCCTGGCCCTGACAGAAACCGCGGCCGGGGAAAATCCGGGTCGGAAAGTGTTTCTCCTCGGCGAGAGCCTCGGGGGGCTGGTGGTTTTTAACCTGGCCGCCCGGCATCCGGACCGATTCGCCGGGCAGGTCCTCATCTCTCCGGCCTTCAAGAACGGATTGAAGTTTCCCATCTCCCTTTATCTGGCGCTGCCCATCCTGATGGTGGTCCATCCTCAAAAGGCCGCCGCCCTCCCCTTTACCTCCGCGATGTGCACCCGGGACGCCGCGTATCAGGAAGTCATGGATCGTTGCCCCGATGAAGTGCGCGTCGCCAGTTTGAGTCTCCTCGCGAAAGCTCTCGGCGAGCAGATGACGGCTTCGCGGCAGGCGAAAAACCACGAGGTCCCCTCGCTGTTCCTCCTCGCCGGCCAGGATTCCCTGACCGACGCGCGGGCTAGCCGGAAGTTCTTTAAAAAGCTGATGCTCCAGGACAAGACGCTTATCGAGTATCCCGAAATGCATCACGCTTTGTCCATCGAGCATGGCCGTGAACGGGTCTTCGAGGACATCCTGGCCTGGGTCGAAAAAAAGGTCTGAGATGAAATGTGTCCTGGCTATCGACCAGGGGACGACGGGAAGCCGGGCGGTCCTCTACGACAAGCGCGGCCGGACGGTCGCCGCAGCTTACGAAGAAATTTCCCAGCATTTCCCCGGGCCGGGCTGGGTCGAGCACGATCCCGAGGAGATTTGGCGGAGCGTCTATCGGCCCATTCAGAAGGTCTTGAGCCGCGTTCCCGGCTTGTCGATCGAGGCGATCGGCATTGCCAATCAAAGAGAAACGACGGTCATCTGGGACCGGAAAACGGGACGGCCGATCCATAACGCGATCGTCTGGCAATGCCGCCGGACCGCGGATCGCTGCCGCCGGCTCCAGGCCGAAAAAGGGACCCCTGCGCTCATCCGGAGAAGAACGGGCCTGCCGATCGACGCCTATTTTTCGGCGACAAAAGCGGAATGGATCCTGAAGCGCGCGGGCCGCGGACGTAACTCCAAGGGCGCCGGATTGTGTTTCGGGAATACCGACGCCTGGCTCCTCTGGAAATTGACCGGCGGGAAACGCCATGCGACTGACCCGACGAACGCTTCCCGGACCATGCTCTTCAATATCGATTCGTTGAGTTGGGACGACGAACTTTGCGGGCTTTTCCATGTCCCCGGGGCTATCCTTCCCGAAGTCCTTCCGTCCTCGGGAGAATTCGGACGGACGACGAGGCTCGGACGCCTGCCGGCGGGAATTCCGATCATGGGGATGGCCGGCGATCAGCAGGCCGCTCTCTTCGGCCATGCCGGATTCGGGACGGGGGCGATCAAGAACACCTACGGTACAGGTTGTTTTATCCTCATGAATACAGGGCAGAAACGGATCGATTCAAAACACGGATTGATCACGACACTCGCCTGCGGTCCGGAAGGGGAGGCCGCTTACGCTCTCGAGGGTTCCGTCTTCGTCGCTGGCGCGGCGATCCAGTGGCTCCGCGACCAGATCGGCCTCCTGAGGACGGCCGCTGAATCGGAAGCGATGGCCCGGGCGGTCGAGGACAACGCCGGGGTCTATTTCGTTCCCGCCTTCGTCGGACTCGGTGCGCCCTATTGGGACGCCGCGGCTAGGGGAACGATCGTCGGTTTGACCCGGGGAGCGGATAAGAACCATCTCGTCCGGGCGGCCTTGGAAGCCATGGCCTATTCCACCCGGGATGTCCTGGAGACCATGCGGAAGGATTCGGGATTGAAGATCAGGGAATTGCGGATCGACGGTGGAGCGGCCGCCAATGAATTCCTCTGCCAATTCCAGGCTGACATCCTTGGCATTCCGGTCCTCCGCCCCAAGACGATCGAGACGACGTCGCTCGGCGCGGCCTATCTCGCCGGCCTGGCCGCGGGCTTTTGGAGGGACACTGCGGAGATCGGGCGATTCTGGGCCCTTGATAAAGAATTCGCCCCCGTTATGGCCCGCCGCCGGGCCGAAGGCCTTTATGGCGGATGGAAGGCTGCCGTCGCCCGCGTCCTCACTTAAATTGGGGACACAATACCAATTTCCGAATTAGGGAATTTTCCGGGGGGAAATTGCGTTATTTAAACAATTCGGAAACGGGTATGGTGTCCCGGATTTAACGCGTTGTTTGGCTGTTGCTGCTCGCGAGCGTTGGAGAAGAATCCAATATAATGGACAGATATCCATATTTTCATATTGGTCCTCTCGGAAAAGGACTTTCGGCGTTTTCCTATGTTATTGATAATAAATATATTAATTTTACGGCGGGTTTTGGCTCGTAATTTGCATACGATTCCTGGCGAGGAGGGCCCATGAGACATAGGCTTATTAAGTTCAACAAGAAGATCGTCTCGGTCGTTTTTGTTTTGGCCGTTCTTCCGGCTGTTTTTCCGGGGATTGCTGCCGCTCAGAAGTCGAGCCAGATCTGCCCCTGGTGGGGCCCTGACGAATTCACTTACTTTACTTTGCCCATCGGCGGCTGGAACGTCCTCGGACCGTCTTCCGTCCGGGGAACGGCGATGGGGGAAACGCTTTTAGGGAACACGGGTTCGGCATCGGGCTTCTTCAACCCCGCCGCGCTCTGCCGGCCGGAGACGGCCGCTTTCACCCTAAGCTACAGGTACGCCCACACGGTTTATAAAGCGAATTATCCTTCGCCCTTCTTGGTCCAGCTTGGTCCAGATGGCGTTTTGGTCCAGATGGCGTTGCCCTGGCGTGACGACACGGCCTCGTTCGCCAGGAATACGGAAAATCTGGATAGGGTGGGTATCTCCTTGCCCATCGGAGACTGGACGGTGGCGGCCAACTATGGGCTTTTTCAGGAGTTTAACTTCCCGGACATCAAGCCCGGATCCTATAAATATTGGAGCGAAGTCAGGCAATCCGGGAAACTCCGCGGCGCCAACTTATCGGTGTCCCATTCTCTGACCCGCTCGTTCTCGCTCGGCGTTTCGGTCTCCTACCTCTTCGGAGATCTTTTCCGGTCCCAAACGGTGCCGTGGCTCTATTGGATTATGGAAGGGGTTGTCCACGGCGGAGGACCGCTTCCCCCGACATCCGAACTGGACCGATTGAAGGCCGAGGATTACAACAGCATCGAAGAATATAACCTCGATTTCAACGCCCTGGCGTTCAACCTCGGATTGACTTTTCAGGCTGGAAAGGACTGGACGATCGGCCTCCTTATCCGGCCGCCTTTCAAACTTAATGCGGACGCGAACGTCCGTGTGACCTATGGTGATCCCGCCCAGCCGCCGGTCCAAAGCGTCGATGATTATTCCCTGAAGCAGCCGTTTGTCGCGGTGTCCAGCGTATCCTTCAGGCCCGTCTCCGGTTTCGAGCTTGCGGCGGACCTTTCGTACTGGGGGTGGGGGCAATCCACGGCCTCTTATCAAACGGGCTGGTATTATGGCTCCGTGTTTAAGAGCGTCCTCAAGCTGAACTTGGGCGCCGAGTACCGGATGGATTTCTCAGCCGGGCGCATCAAAGGCCTGGCCCTTAGGGCCGGATATATTTATGATCCCCAACCCTATCCCTACGCGGAGAGCTGGGCCCGGAGTTTTCTGACGGGAGGGTTCGGCCTTTCCATGGGCGATTTCGAGATCGAAGCAGCGGCCAAATTCGGCTTCGCGGCCTCGGAACTCGGTCGACTCCACTCGAACATCTTTCAGGTGGGCGCAGGATACAGGTTCTGATAATAAGGGAACGGAAAGAATCCGGCGGGTGCCTTTGTCAGGAGGGTCACGCCGATAACGACGACTCCCGAGAGGATGGTCGCCGGCACCCACTCGGACACGGCGGCTTTAAGCGCGGGGATGGTGATGCGGGATCGATCCTCGTTTAATCAATCTTCGTAATCATACTAATACGAACGCAATAAAAGAAGTTACAATATATGAACGGCACTGAATGCCGTCCTCAAGCCCCCGTAGCGGAGAGGGGACCCGTCGGCTTTTTCGACGGGGGGAACCGACGGGACTGGTTCCCCGGGGGTCGGGGGAGTGAGGGCGGCTTCGGGCCGCTCAAAGCCAGATGTCAAACTATCTAATGCGTTCGTACCAGCTGCGCCTTTTGTCCTTGCCGTTGACCCCGTTCGCGTCCAGGGCCCACATGCCGCAGTCGGGGGTGAAGTCGTACCGACCAGTCCTTCGCGGTGATAGGCGTTCGCCGCCGGCTCATCCGGAAGGCTTGAAATATCCGCCATTTCCAGGGCATCTCCGGGTTAATGGTTGAAAACGGACTCGAGCCGGTTTGACTTCATTCGGGCAACGAAGGATAATTTTCCAGGACATGACATTGAAAGCGGGTGGAAAACCGGGCTTTATGAGGACGATCTCCGATCTTTATCCCGGCCTGATCGAAAGGGCCAGGGAAACTATCGAGGCGTCCGAGAAGGAATACGAGCGGCAGACTTCGGGGCAGGTGGGGAGCTTCCTCTGGGAGCACACGCTTCACGTCGCATCGCTCGCCTTCGAACTAGCCCTCGATGAAGGCCTTGATCCCGTCATGCCTTCCTTGGCGGCCCTCTTTCATGACGCCGGTAAGTTTGCAGGAGGCGTGTATCATAAAGGAAGGCGGCCCGAGGAGGAGGATTCGGCCGCGCTTGCGGAGGTCGTTCTTGGCACAACGGGAGTGCCCCGGGCCGCGATCGCGAAGGTTCGGAAGGCCATCCGGGCCCTATACGACGAGAAGGCCGGCCGCGACCCCGTCGCCGACCTCGTCCACGACGCCGATTTTCTGTCCAAGTTCGGCTATCTCGGGATCGCCAACTTCTTCATCAAGTCCACCTTGCGGGGAAGGAACCTCAACGGCGCCATCATGAATTCCCTGAGCAAGGAGCTGACCTATGCTTCAGCCCTGCGCTCAAATATGAGGACCGAGGCGGGGCGGCGGGCGGCGATCAAGAAAGCGAGGGACACACAGAAGTTCTTCCGGGCACTCCTCCATGAACTCAAAGAAACTCTTGGGGCGGAGTATAGGCTCTGGAAAGCGTGCGTCTGCCGCCCCGGAGACGACGAGAGGATGACCGAGGTCCGGCTCGTCATTCCGGCGACGTGTGCATCGTGCGGCGGAACGTGGAAGCGCGAGCTCGACCTGGAAAAGGGCGTTAAATGCTTGATGATGAACGCCCTCCTCCGCTGTTCCGGCTGCGGCGACAGTTACACGATCTCTTTCTGCCTGCCTGAGGTCCAGCCGAAGGCCCGGTCTTCCGGGCGCCGGGCTTGATCCGGATGGCTCCCATAAGTTCATGCGGTCCCGCCGCCGGGGGGCTCACCTTTAGGGAGGAGACAAGAGGGCAAAAAACCCTCCCCCTTTTCATCCTTAGAGGTCATTGACCGGACGTTAGGCTAGACCTATCCTGAGGACGCCATGCGGAGGTCGCTTCAATGAAAGAACTGAGACGGGACGTCAGGACCATCGAGGGAAACCGGATCGTCATCGAAATGTCCGGCGAGGAAAGCCGGGAAGGCGGGGTCACTGTCAACGCCTTTACCAAGGACCTGTCCCTGGGAGGCGCGATGCTGGAGACGGACAAATCGTTCCTCCCGGGGACGGAACTCAAAATGACCCTGTACCTATCCCGATCATGGCAAGTGGTGAAGATCCGCGGCCGGGTCAAGTGGGTAAAGGAAATCGATCAGGGGCTGTATGAGATGGGCATCGAATTCATTCATGAGATCCCCGGATGTTTCATGTCACTCATCAGCCATCTCTTTCGGAAACAGACGAATATCCCCACGGATATCCACAATTTTGGAACCTCCGGGACGAAAAAGCCGCCGGATGGAACAGGGAGGTCAACATGATTCAAGCCGCAGACATCCTGGACCCGGCCTTCGAAAAGCGCATCGAGGACGTTATCGCGGAAAAGAAGAACGAGATTGAGAAAGTCCTTGTTGAAACTATCGACCAGGAAAAGGTGAAAGCAAAACAACGGATCGACGAGCTGGAACAGGAAATCCAAAAAGAAAAGGAAAACCTCAACCGGCACAAGGCCATGTTGGAGGCGGTGCAATCCGCCACCGAAGACATTCGGGACCCGATTCGGAAACACATCGACCAAGCCCGGCACTGCCGGATCATGATCCGGCGGATGGCGGCCCAGATCGGAGAGGAGTGCCGGAAGGCCGGCGAGCTGACCGGGAAGATCCAGGAGCTTCGCCGGAAGGCGGACGAAGAGACGGCCCGCCTTCTGGCGACCCTTGCGGACCGTTACGGGACGGCCATTCAGATCGCCGTCTCCCTCGAGACGGACAACATCAACGCGGACTTGGAACAGGAGTTGCGCCAGCTGAACGAATACCGGGAGCGGCTGTCCGCGGAGGATGGGGAGCCCACAGGCGCCGGAGAAAGCGCCATGAAGATTGGGACTGGATGTGAAGACGATCTCCAAGTTCCCGAGAACTCCGGTCCATCCGAAACCGCCGTTCCGCTGCCGGCGACCTCCCCGGAAGGGACTTCCGGAGGAACGGATCCGGACGCGATATCCGGGATGCTGGAAGCGTACAGACGGACGGAATCCGTTCCCACCGGGGGAGAGTTCCACTATTATCAGAAAGACGCGGCCATCGTCCTGGATGGCGAATCTCTGCTGGCGCCGACGACCCGCTTGATCGAAGCGGCCAAGAACCTGCACGCCCGTTTAGCCGAAACGAAATCCTCCAAAGGGCAGTTCTTTCTCAAACGGGAGATTCTCGATCAACAGGAGCTCTTGAGGAAGGTCGTTCTGAGGGCCGTCAAACTCTGCGAAAAGGAGGCGGGCTCTCTTCCCCATCACACTTCCGACATCATCGACGTCCAGACGCTCAAAGATATTCTCGAGAAACTGAACATGGGAAACTGGAGCGACCCCTATGGCATGAAAAGTTTCGAAGACGAAATCTCCGCCCTCAATATCTCGTTATCCGCGAGGACATCAGCTCGCTTGGCCTACCAGAAGTCCATTCTCGATCAGCTCAATCAAAATTAGGCTCCTCCGAACTAAACTAATAAAGGCTCTCTTCTTAGTGTGGGCGGGGTCAATAGCTTGGACGGGGCGGCCCTCGAAAAACGATCCAGGAAGACTAACAGTTCAAGCCCCCAACCCACACCAAATATAAAAGAACCCTAATCAATAACAACGAGATAGCTTGAGCCGCCCCTGCCTTTATCCGGCCTGCCGGAGGTTACGAGGACAAGCGGCCCGGAAAATCAATCTTCGTAATCGTTCCAGTTTTGCCTTTTGTCCTTGCCGTTGACCCCGTTCGCGTCTAGGGCCCACATGCCGCGGCCGTGGGTGGCGATGACGACGATGTTCTCCCTGGGGTGGATGATCAAGTCGAGGACGTAGACTGTCGGCAGGTCCTTGCCGAGCACGGCCCATGTCTTCCCTTGGTCCGCGGACACAAAGACACCGCCGTCCGTCCCGACATAAAGGATATTTTTATCGACCGGGTCCTCGCGGATGACGTTGACGGGCCCGCAGGGGATTCCCTTTGATATGCCCACCCAAGTTTTTCCGTAATCTTTGGACATCCAGACATAGGGCGTGAAGTCATCGTCGCGCTTTCCGTTTTGCGTCATGTAGACGGTCCCCATGTCAAAGGCCGAGGCTGCGATCCGGCTCACCCACTTCTCGTAGGGGAGACCGGACGTGATCTCCTGCCAGGCTTTTCCTCCATCTTTTGTCACCCAGACCCGGCCGTCGTCCGTCCCGGCGTAGATCAGCCCGTACTTGAGGGGGGACTCGGAGATGGCGAAGAGCGTGTGATAAGGGATGTCGCCCATCTCAGACGCGGTGTTGTAGGTCAGGTCGGGGCTGATACGCTCCCAGGTATCGCCGCGGTCGAGCGACCGGAAGACGTTCTGCATTCCGTGGTAGACGATATTGGGATTGTGGGGAGATAGGATGAAAGGCGCCATCCACTGTCCTCTCAACCTGGCCTCGTTCTCGTATGTGCGGGGGAGGAGCTCCTTGGTCGTCTCCCAGAAGCTGCCGGCCTTGCTGATGTCGGTCCGCGATATCGTTCCATAGAATCCCGTCGAGTAAACGATATTGGGGTTCGTGGGGTCGATGGCGTGGTTGGAGCCTTCCCCTCCCGGCGTGCTTTCAAAGGCGACCGCGGGGATCTTGTCCCGGCCCTTGCTGAGGTCGACGACGCCGCGGAAGCTCCCGTGGTCCTGCATCGAGCCGAAGACGTGGAACGGGGTTGCCATGTCGAAGTTGAGGTTGAAGAACTGGCAGACGGGAAGGACGTCCTGGAAGTAGCGCCAGTTCTTGCCTTGATCGTAGGAAACGGCGAGACCCTGGTCGAAACCGTTGATCAGGTAGTTGGAGTTTTCGGGGTCTATCCAGAGGGCGTGATGGTCTCCACCCGGGCTCTTGACGCGTTTGAATGTCTTGCCTCCGTCCGTCGAGACGTTCAAGCTCAGACCCATGGTGTAGACGGTGTCGGCGTCGTTGGGGTCGACGCGGACCTGGCCGAAGACCCAGCCATAGGTGTTGGAGTGGCGCTCCATGAATGCCTTCTGATCAGGCGTCAATCCGCTTACCTGTTTCCAAGTCTCGCCTTTGTCGTCCGACCGGAAGACCGTCGCCCCCTTGATGATGCCGCTCGAAGGCAGGCCGTAGGTGTTGGTCAGCTCTTCGCCGGTCGGCTGGCGGGATATCTCATAATTGTCAACAAACGCATAGAGGACATTCGGCTTGGTCAAACAGATGTCGATCCCAGTCCGGCCTCTGAATCTCGCTTCCGGAAGGCCGTCCAAGATCGGTTTCCAGACCTTGCCGCCATCCGTGCTCTTGTAAAGACCGCTTCCGGCATAATCGGAAAAGTTACGCGGGTCGTTCCATTTGTTGCGGACCCTCTGCCAGGTGGAGGCGTAGAGCGTCTCCGGATCAGAGGAGTCCATGACCAAATCGATAGCACCGGTCTTATCGTCGACGAAAAGCGTCTTCTGCCAGGTCTTGCCGCCGTCCGTGGTCTTGTAGACGCCCCGGTCGGGGTTTGCGGTCCACTCGTGGCCGGATGCCGCGACGTATACGATGTCGGGGTTTTTCGGATGGATGACGATCCTGGGGATCGTGTTGGTGTTCTCGAGGCCCATGTGAGTCCAGGTCTTGCCGGCATCCGTGGATTTGTAGACTCCGATTCCGGCCTGGGAACTGCGGAAGATGTTGGCTTCGCCGGTCCCGACCCAGACGATCATCGGGTCGGACGGCGCGACGGCGATGTCCCCGATGGCGGCCGATGGGTCCTTGTCAAATATTGGTTCCCAGGTCGTCCCCTCGTTATCGGTCTTCCAGAGACCGCCCGAAGCCGTGGCGGCATAGATCGAGTAGTTCTTGCCCTTGGGGGCGACCACCGCGACGTCTATCGTCCGGCCGCTGATATTCTTCGGGCCGATCCACTGCCACTTGAGGTCCTTGAACTTCGAGCTTTGGGCCATCTGGGCGGACTGCTCGAACCCCTTGAGGCGGATCTGGGGGTCGGTGGATTGGACCCTCTGGGGTCTCTTGGCCTGCTCGGCGATGCCGGCCAGGCTCAAAGCCAAGACAAACAGGATGATGAAGACGTGAAAATAATAACGGGATCTTGGATGATACATGGACGCCTCCTTTAAGTTGTGTGAAGGGACAGTTTAAAAAGAAAGGGAACGCAAGTCAACTTGGTCTAAAACTGACATACGCGGTTTACACCTAGGGCCACGGCCAGGTGGGTCTTACCGATACCGGGCAAGCCCCGGCGGGACCCGCCTTTTGGCTTTTCCGCGGTCAGCGGCAGCGCTGCCAGTCGGATTCGCTGAAGAGGCGGTCCAATTCCTTCCACAAATCCTTGACTTCGCAGCTCATGACGATCAGGTCCTGAGATTCGCCCTGGAGGTCCTTGACGAAATCGGGGAGCATCGATTCCACATGGAACCCGAGCCTTTGGAAGATCTTCTGGGCCCCGGCCTGGGGCCGCATCATCCGGGCCACGATCGTCTTGACCTGGTTCTGGACGGCGATGAAATAGAGCTCGCGGATCATGATCGTGCCCAGGCCCCGATGCTGAAAGGGCCGGGCGATGATCACCCGGATCTCCCCCTGGTGCTTGCTCCAGGTCTCCCCCGAGAGCTCCAGGGCCCCGCTGGCCACGATCACTCCGCCGTGGATGGCCGCGATCCGGATGTCGTCACCCGAGTCGATGTGCCGGAGTCTCTTGGCCACGACTTTCCGATCCATGACGTCGAACTTTAGGTATTTCCGGTCCTCTTCGGGCAGGGAGCCGTAAAAGTCCATCAACCGGTCGATGTCGTTCGCCGCGAGCCTCCGGATCGTCACTTCCGTGCCGTCCTTCATTCTTTCGGTCTTGTCCATGCGCGCGTCTTCCTTTTCTGCGAGATGTCGTCCATCGATCTTGTTCCTTATTTATATGGAGAAGACTTCGAATTGTCAAGCTCCCGGAATTCCGACTCGCGTCCTGTCGGCAATTTTGGACAAGCCGCGGTTGATTGACAAGACTCCGATGCCGGTGTTATTGTGAACCGAGGCGGTCCGATGCCAACCCGAAGACTCGTCCGGCGGTTTCTCGATTTACCCTTGCAGCGCAAGCTTATCTGGAGCTTCCTCACCGTGAACTTCCTGGGGGGGATCCTGTCCCTGGTCATCGACACGCGGATCCAGCATCAGACCATCATTTCGCTGGCCGAGGCCAAGGTCAGGCACGACCTGGCATCGGCGTGGATGGTCTATGAGGAGCGGCTGCACGGCCTCCGGGACACCGTCCGGCACAGCGCTACGCAAGAGTTCCTCCGGACGGCTCTCCGACGGGCGAGCCTCGCGAGCGCCGCCGCCAAGCTCGACGGGATCCGCCGGGAGTTCGGCCTCGACGTCCTCAACCTGACAGACGCCCTCGGCCGCGTCGTCGTCCGTTCGCGGAGCCCCGAGGCGGCGGTCGGCGGCGACGTGTCCGGGGATCCGTGCGTCGCCCTCTCCCGCCGGGGTCAGTTCTGCGCCGGGACCCGCATCGTCAGCCGGGACGAGCTTCTCAAGGAAGGGGACGACCTGGCCGAGCGGGCCCATTTCCAATTCGTCCCGACGCCTATGGCCGCCACGAGACCCGAGGACCATGAAGATAATGGCATGATGCTCACGGCGGGCGCCCCCGTCCAGGACGAGTCGGGCGGCCTTCTCGGCGTCCTCTACGGCGGACTGCTCTTCAACCGGAACTATGACCTCGTCGACAGGGTCAAGGAGATCGTCTTCAAAGGGGAGAAATACAAGGGCAACGACATCGGAACGGCGACCTTGTTCCAGGACGACCTTCGCATCGCCACCAACGTCCTTGACGACCAGGGCCGCCGGGCCGTGGGGACGCGTGTTTCCCGCGAGGTCAAGGAAGCCGTGCTCGACCGGGGGGAAACCTATGTCGGGCGGGCGTTCGTCGTAACGGCCTGGTACATCACGGCCTATCGGCCGATTCACGACATCACCGGCCGGACGATCGGCATGCTCTATGTCGGGATGCTGGAGAGGCCGTACATCGACCTGCGCAACCGGGTCATGACGATGTTCGCCGGGATCGCCGGCCTGTGCGTTCTCTTTCTCCTCGGCCTGCTGGCCTTCGTCGCCCGCCGCATCACCCACCCCTTGGCCGTCATGGTCGAAGCGACGGACAAGATCGCCAAGGGTGACCTCCGGCACCGGGTGGCCCTCGAAGGGCGGGACGAGATCGGCCAGCTGGCCCGGGCGTTCAACCGGATGACCGACGAGCTCAGCAGTGCCCAAGAAGACCTGACCCAATGGGGGAAGACCCTGGAACGGCGCGTCGAGGAACGCACCCGCGAGCTCCGCGAGACCCAGGACCAGCTCGTCGTATCGGAAAAGCTGGCTTCGCTCGGCAAGATGGCGGCCGGTGTCGCCCACGAGATCAACAATCCCCTGACCTCGATCCTGCTCAACACGCATCTTCTCCTCGAACGGCCCGGCGGCGGAGAAGTGGAACAGACTCTGAACCTGATCGCTGACGAGACGATGCGCTGCGCGGGGATCGTCAACGGCCTGCTCGAGTTCGCCCGCCTGACGCCCTCGCGGGCGGTCCCGACGGACATCAACGACGTCGTCGACCGCACTGTCCTGCTCCTGGAGAAGCAGGCCTTGGTCCGCAACATCCGGATCGAGAGGATCCTCGACCGTTCGCTGCCCGCGATCGAGGTCGATAAGAACAAGATTCAGCAGGTCTTCTCCAACCTGGCCATCAACGCCTGCGAGGCCATGCCCAAGGGCGGGACCCTCGTCATCGTCAGCCTCATGAGCCGCGACGGCACCCACATCGAAATCACCTTCACCGATACGGGCGTGGGGATCTCTAAGGAGAACATCCCCAGGCTCTTCGACCCCTTCTTCACCACCAAGAGCTTCGGGACGGGATTGGGCCTGGCTGTGAGCTACGGGATCATCCGACAGCGCGGCGGGACGATCCTCGTCCGGAGCGACGTGGGGAGGGGTGCGGTGTTCACAGTCCGCATCCCCCTGGCCGACCTGGGGGAGGAGAAACGCAACGAGGAGGTGCCGCAATGACCAACCCGCACAAGCACAGAATTCTCGTGGTGGACGACGAGCTGACGGTCTGCAAGAGCATCCGGCAGGTGCTCGTCCGGGACGATTGCGATGTCGATATGGCGCTGAGCGGCGAGGAGGCCCTTGGCAAAGAAGCCGGACAGCCCTACGACGTCATGATCGTCGACCTCATGATGCCCGGGCTCTGCGGGATGGATCTGCTCAAGCTGCTCAAGGCCCGGAACCCGGAGGCCCGGATCATCATGGTGACGGGCTATCCGACGATGAAGAACACGCTCCAGGCCATGCATCTCGGTGCGATGGATTTCCTGCCCAAACCCTTTCTCCCGACGACGCTCCGCAACCTCGTTGCCAAGGCTCTGGAGGCCGGAGACGAACCGCCGGAGGGGTCAGGCGCCGCGGGTTAGAGCTTCGCGAAGCCGGGCCCCGATGTCGTCCGGGCTGACGGCGACCCAGACGCCCGCCGCCCGAAGAGCGTCCATCTTCTCCTGGGCCGTCCCCCTGCCGCCGGCGATGATTGCCCCGGCGTGACCCATCCGCCGCCCCGGAGGGGCGGTCTGGCCGGCGATGAAGCCGACAACGGGCTTGGGGAAGGAGGATTTAATGTAGGCCGCGGCCTCGTCCTCGGCCGTACCGCCGATCTCACCGATCAGGATCACGGCTTCGGTCCCGGGGTCGTTCTTGAAGAGCTCCAGGAGCTCGATGTACTTGAGCCCGACGACCGGGTCGCCGCCGATTCCGATGGCCGTAGACTGGCCGTAACCTTGCTGCGAGACCTGCTGAACGGCCTCGTACGTCAAAGTCCCGGACCGCGAGATGATCCCGATCGTGCCCGCTTTGTGGATGGGACCGGGCATGATCCCGATCTTGGCCTTGCCGGGCGAGATGATACCCGGCGTATTCGGGCCGATCAAGGCTATGGGCTTGCCGCGGAGATACGTCTTGACCTTCAGCATGTCGAACGTCGGCAGGCCTTCCGTGATGCAAACGACCAGCTGGAGACCCGCGTCGGCGCATTCCATGATGGCGTCGGCCGCGGCGAAGGGAGGCACGAAGATCGCCGCAGCGTCGGCCCCCTCGGAGACCGCAGCGTCGGCTACGGTGTTGAATACAGGGACGCCGAGGTGCCGGAGGCCGCCCTTGCCGGGCGTCATGCCGGCCACGACCCTCGTGCCGTATTCGATCATCTTTTGGGCGTGGAACGTGCCCTCGCTGCCTGTGATCCCCAGGATGACGACCCGCGTTTTCTCATCGAGAAGAATGCTCATGGCGTGCTCCTTCGGTTCGGTTCACTTCACCAGGCCGACAATGCGCTCGGCGGCTTCCTTCATCCCGTCCGCTGACGAGAACGTGAGCCCCGACTCGGCCAGGATCTTCTTCCCCAGGTCCACGTTCGTCCCCTCGAGCCGGATGACGACCGGGATCTTCGTCCCCAGCGCCCTAGCGGCCTTGACGACGCCGCTGGCGATCATGTCGCAGCGGACGATGCCCCCGAAGATGTTGATCAAGGCCCCCTTGACGTCGGGGTCGCTGACCAGGATCCTAAAGGCGTTGGTCACGGCCTCTTCCGTGACGCCGCCGCCGACGTCGAGGAAGTTGGCCGGCATGCCCCCGGCGTATTTGATGATGTCCATCGTCGCCATGGCCAGGCCGGCGCCGTTGACCATGCAGCCCACGTTGCCGTCGAGCTTGATGTAGTTGAGGTTGTGCTTCGAGGCCTCGACCTCGAGAGGCGATTCCTCGTCAAGGTCGCGCATCGCCTGGATATCAGGATGGCGGCCGAGGGCGTTGTCGTCGAAGTTCATCTTGGCGTCGAGGGCCAGGACGTCGCCCTGCCGGGTCACGAGGAGGGGGTTGATCTCGGCGAGGGAGGCGTCCGTGCCTTCGAAAGCCTTGTACAAGCCTGCGATGAACCTCTGGCCCTGCTTGAAGGCCTCGCCCCCGAGGCCGAGCTTGAAGGCCAGCTTCCGGGCCTGGAAGGCCAGGAGGCCGGTGGCCGGGTCCACGTATTCTTTGAAAATGAGGTCGGGTTTCTCGGCGGCGACCTTTTCGATCTCGACGCCGCCCTCGGTCGAAGCCATGAGGACGGCGGCCTCGCGGGCCCGGTCGATGACGATGCCGAGGTAGAGCTCGCGGGCGATGTCGAGCGCTTCCTCGACGAGGACGCGCTTGACCCGCTTGCCCTCCGGGCCGGTCTGGTGGGTCACGAGCTGCATGCCGATCATCGCGGCCGCCAGGGCCTCGGCCTCGGCGGGCGTCGTCGCGAGCTTGACGCCGCCGCCCTTGCCCCGGCCGCCGGCGTGGATCTGGGCCTTGACGACGACGCGCGGGCCGATACGTTCGGCGATCGCCCGCGCCGCCGCCGCCGTCTCGGCCACTTCGCCGCGGGGCACACGGACTCCGAACTTGTCCAGGATTCCCTTGGCCTGGTACTCGTGGATCTTCATCTTGCTCTCCCTTGTCTCGTGGCGGTGAACCGCCCGGCGCGCCGGGCACCATCCTTATAGCAAAGGCCTTGTCCCGTGTCAATCGACGGGCGGAGCTCCTTCGGGTTCCCGCGGCCACGCGCCGAATCTTCCCGACCGTCGCTGAAAAGCTTGACAGTCCCCGAAGAAAAAGGCTATAGTAGCTATCTTTGAAAACGACAACGAGCCTTATCATTGAATGAGTATTTATCGCCGGCCAAACAGAATCTTTCCGACGGTTCTCATCGGCGTGGATTTTTCCAGGTCAATCGCTCTCATCCCATTCCATCATCCGCGGGCGGGGCGCCGGCCCGGCCCGAAAGGACCCCGGTTTTCATCCGATCCTGAAAGGATCATTCATGCCTAAGCCGAAATTCGCGATCTACTGGGCGGCCAGCTGTGGCGGATGCGAGATCGCCTTCCTGGACATCCGGGAGAAAATACTCGATTTCGATGCCGCGGCGGACTTGGTCTTCTGTCCTTGCATCATGGATACTAAATACAAAGACATCGAGGCCATGGCCGACGGGGAGATCGACGTGACGTTGTTCAACGGGGGCATCCGCAACGAGGAGAACCTGCACATCGCCAAGCTCCTCCGGCAGAAGTCCAAGGTCCTAGTCGCCTTCGGCTCCTGTGCCTGCGAGGGCTGCATTCCCGGCCTGGCCAATCTTACAACCACGGACGAGATCCTGGATTATGTCTACCGCAAATCGCCATCCGTGGAGGCCGGAAACACGACGCTTCCGCAGACCGTCACGGAAACCCCGTCGGGGCGGCTGACTCTACCGGCCCTGCACGAGGTCCTGCGACCCCTCGACCAGGTCGTCGACGTGGACTTCCGGATGCCCGGCTGTCCCCCGGTGGCCGAGCAGATCTGGGCGGTCGCCGAAGCCGCCCTGACGGGGAAACTGCCATCCAAAGGGTCCCTGGTCGGGGTCAATCCCAAGACGGTCTGCGACGAATGCAAGCGAACCAAGGAAGAGAAAAAAATCAAGGCGTTCCGCCGTCCTCATCTCGTCAACCCGCGGGATATCGACCCCAAGAAATGCCTTCTTGAGCAGGGGATCATCTGCAACGGCCCTGCTATCCACGCCGGCTGCGGAGCGCTCTGCCCCCAGGTCAACTTGGGCTGCCGCGGCTGTTACGGCGCGGCAGACGGCATCCAGGACGTCGGGGCCAAACTTGCCGGGGCGATCGCCTCGATCATCGATAGCGACGACCCCGCCGAGATCCAAGCGGCCGTGGATCAGATCGTCGACCCGGTCGGCACGTTCTACCGCTTCGGCCTGGCCGGATCGCTCGTAGGGAGGCGCGTAAGATGAAAACCATCACCATCGATCCCATCACCCGACTCGAAGGCCACGGCAAGATCTCCATCGTCCTCGACGACGAGGGAGACGTTGCCGACGCCTACCTCCAGATCCCCGAACTCCGCGGCTTCGAGAAATTCTGTGTCGGCCGGCCCGTCGAGGAGATGCCCCGGATCACGACGCGCATCTGCGGCGTCTGTCCGGAAGCGCACATGATGGCCTCGGCCAAGACCTGCGATGCGGTCTATCACGTCGATCTGCCCCGCACGGCCAAGCTCCTGCGGGAGCTTCTCTACGCCATCTTCTACGTGACCGACCATTCGACCCATTTCTACGCCCTGGGCGGGCCGGACTTCGTCATGGGGCCGGACGCCCCGGCTGCCCAGCGCAACATCCTGGGCGTCATCCACAAGGTGGGCGTCGAGATCGGCCGCAAGGTCATCGAGATGCGGGGCGCCTGCCACGAGCTCATCAAGATGATGGCCGGCAAATCGGTCCATCCCATCGGGGCCCTCCCCGGGGGGATGAGCAAGGGGATGAACCGCGAGGAGCGCGACAAAGTCCTAAAGATCGGGCAGGACGCGGTCGAGTTCGCCAAGTTCACCATCGGCCTGTTCAACCAGATCGTCCTGGGCAACAAGGCCTACGTCGACCTGATCCTGAGCGACGGCTTCACCCACCACACCTATAACATGGGCCTGGTCGACGAACGGAACCACGTTAATTTCTACGATGGCGACATCCGCGTCACGGCCCCCGACGGGGGGGAGCTGGCCAAGTTCAAACCGGCCGATTACCTCCAGCACATCGTGGAACATGTCGAGCCCTGGTCCTATCTCAAGTTCCCCATCCTCCGGAAGGTTGGCTGGAAGGGCCTCGTCGACGGCCCGGGGAGCGGCATCTACAAGGCGACACCTCTCTCGCGCCTCAACGTCTCCGACGGCATGGCCACACCCCTGGCCAACGAGGAGCACGACCGGATGTACAAAACCCTGGGCGGGAAGCCCGTCCATCAGACGCTGGCGACCCACTGGGCCAGGCTGGTCGAGCTCCTCTACGCGGCCGAGCGCTGGGTGGAACTGGCCTCCGACCCGGAGGTCACCGGCCCGGACTACCGTGTCGTCCCCAGCCACACTCCCGACGAGGGCGTCGGCGTCGTCGAGGCGCCCCGCGGCACCCTGTATCATCATTACAAGACCGACAAGCGGGGCATCGTCCAGGAAGCCAACTTGATCGTCGGGACGACCAACAATAACGCCGCCATCAACCTCTCGGTGAAGAAGGCGGCCATGAACTTCATCAAGAAGGGTCACGTCACCGATGGGCTCCTGAACATCGTCGAGATGGCCTTCCGCGCTTATGACCCGTGCTTCGGCTGCGCCACGCACGCCTGGCCCGGCCAGGCGGCCATCCATATCCGGATTCTCGACCGTGAAGGAAACATCGTCCGTGACCTGAGGAGATAGAGAAGGCCATGAAAGTCCTCGTTCTCAACAGCGGCAGCTCATCCGTCAAGTTCCAGTTCATGCGCATGGAGGACGAAAGCTCCCTGGCCAAGGGGATCGTGGAGAAGATCGGCTCGAGCGATGCTATCGTCACCTACCAGCCCGGGGGCCGGACGAAGATCCGGGAGATCCGCGAGGTCCTCAACCATAGCGTGGCCATCGAGATGGTCCTGAATCTCCTCCTCAGCCCCCAGCACGGCGTCATCCGCGACAAGAGCGAGATCGACGGTATCGGGCACAGGGTCGTCCACGGCGGCGAGGACTTTTCCGAATCCGTGCTGATCACGGACAAGGTCAAGGCCACGATCCGCAAGTGCATCCAGTTTGCCCCCCTGCATAATCCCCACAACCTCAAGGGCATCGAGGCCTGCGAGGCCCTCCTGCCGGGAGTCCCTCAGGTGGGCGTGTTCGATACGGCGTTCCACCAGACCCTCTTGCCCAAAGCTTTCATCTACGGACTGCCCTACGCCCTCTACCGGAAGCTGAGCATCCGGCGCTACGGGTTCCACGGCACCTCCCACAATTTCGTGGCCCTCAAGGCCGCCGAGATTCTCGGCCGGCCCATCGGGAAGCTCCACCTCATCACCTGCCACCTAGGCAACGGGGCCAGCATCACGGCCGTGGCCGGCGGGAAATCCATCGATACGACGATGGGCTTCACGCCTCTCGAAGGGCTGGTCATGGGCACGCGTTGCGGCAGCATCGACCCGGCCCTCGTCCCCTATATCATGGAGAGGGAGAAGCTGGGGCCGAAGGAAGTCGACTCCATCATGAACAAGAACAGCGGCATGCTGGGGTTGACCGAGACGTCGCACGACATGCGGGAGATCGAGCAGGAAGCCGCCCACGGCAGCGTACGGCATCAACTGGCCCTCGACATCTACTGTCATACGATCAAGAAGTATATCGGGGCCTATATGGCCGAAATGGGACGCGTAGACGCCATCATCTTCACAGGAGGGGTGGGCGAGAACTCCCGCCTCGTCCGCCGTCTCGTCTCCGCGGGGCTCGAGGAGTTCGGCATCGTCCTCGATGCTGCGAAGAACGAGGCCAACGAACGCGTGATCAGCTCCGGCCGAGTGAAAATCATGGTCGTGCCGACCAACGAGGAACTGGCCATCGCCCGGGACACCCTGCGGATCCTGTCGTCCCTGGAACCCCGTCCGGCCGTCGTCCCGGCCGGTCCGGAATCGTCCCGGCCGGCCGCTCCCGCGCCCGATGACGTGGCCGAGCTCGTCCTTCTCTGGGCCAAAAACCGTAAGGCGGACGCCGACTCCCTGGCCCGGAAATGGGCTCAGAAGATCGGCCGGGAGGTCGGCCCGGCGGACGTCACTCGGGAGCTCGAACGGCTGAGCCTTGGGCCGGCGGCGCGGCCGGGAAAGAACGCCCGGAAAAAAAGCTGAAGGATAACGCCATGGACAAAATCAATCGCGAAGACGCGGGCTGGCTGGTCGCCCTGACCTGGCTGAGCGCCCTCGAAGAGACGACGCGGGATTTCCACGGCACGAGGCCGTACGTCTTCAGCGCCAGGGCTTACGAGCACGCCGTCCAGTATTATCTCCATCTCCTCGGGGACGAATACGGGGTGCAAATTAAGAAGGCCGGCTCGATCCGGGAGGCCGTGGAGAACTACATCCAGATCGGCGTCGCCGGGGGGCTTTTCCAGGACGCCAACTTCTTTGAGCTGACGGAAGTCAACCCCTTCCACTTAGGGATCACCGTCCACGACTGCGTCTATCTCAAGAGCTGCCAGGCGCTTATCGAGGAGGGCTTTTCGGTCCGCGACCTGACCTGCGCCCGGATCGGTTGTTTCCGGGCGGCGGTCAAGGCCCTGGCGAATATCGACTGCGAATACCAGGTCACGTCCTTCAATGTCGACGGTGACTGTAAGGGTTATATCGAGAGGACTTGAATTGGCCAAAGCCGTATCTACGTCCATGAACGAGCTGCTCCAGGTCGTCCGGGAGAGCGAGGACGCGGCCGCCGTCCGGGCGGCCATCATGCAACTCGGTTATGAGACCCACGATGAAGTCTACCCTCTCCTGATCAAAAAGCTCGACGACCCGAACCCCAGCATCCAGCACGCCGCGGTGGTCGCCCTGGGCCGTCACGCCCGGGCCGAGGCCATCGATGAGCTATCGAAGCCGAAAATCTTCCATTCCTCGTATCACCAGATCCGCTGGGCGGCCGTAACCGCCGTCGGCCGGCTGGGGGATTACCGGATCATCGACCTCCTCCTCAAGGCCGCTGCGGACCCGGAGTGGATCGTCCGGACCGAGGCCATCACCGAGCTCATGGGCAAGGTCAAGGACATCATCGCCCGCAATGACGTCCGGATGGCCCGCATCCTGATCTACATGTTTTCCCTGGACAACGAGGAGATCGTCAACCTGGCCGCGGAAGGCTTCCTGGAGCTGGGTTTGCCCTGCCTCGAGTGGCTCCACAAAGCGCTCCGGAACCCCTCGCCGAACATCCGCTCCAACGCCGCCCGAACCTTGGGAAAGATGAAGTCCCAGGGTTCGACGCCTTACCTTATCGAGCTCCTCCAGGACGAGGAAGCCGGCGTCAGGGCGAGCGCTTCGGAAGCCCTGGGTCTCGTCGGGAACAAGGTCAGCATCGAACCTCTGATCATGATGGTCCAGGACAACGTGGAGAAGGTCCAGGACCAGGCCGTGACCGCCCTCGTCGGGTTCGGCAAAGAGGCCACCGTTCCCCTGCTCAACGCGCTGTCCCGGGAGCGGGACAAGTATGCCCAGCGGGCCTTCCTGAAGTGTCTGGGCCGGATCGGCGACCCCAAGTCCGTGCCCGCCCTCATCAGCTACCTCCGCAGCAGCTACTTCATCGTCCGGCAGGCGCCGGTCTC
This sequence comes from uncultured Eubacteriales bacterium, assembly GCA_964607985.1. Taxonomy (GTDB): domain Bacteria; phylum Acidobacteriota; class Aminicenantia; order Aminicenantales; family Saccharicenantaceae; genus JALHVH01. The sequence continues at coordinate 1,243 of CAZSMW010000445.1, read as the reverse complement.
CGCTCTCGTCCGTTTCGGGCCGATCGTGATCCGGCACCTTTTGACCACCCTCTCCTTCAACACCTCGGACATCGATTCCTTGAAAAAGGACGCCTGCGACCGGGAGCACCCCGAGCTCCAGCTGCGGGCGATCAAGGCGATCGGCGGGCTGGAGGACCATCGGGCTGTGGCCCTCCTCAAGGAACTTGTCGAGGAGGGACTGCCCGACATCCAGGAGGCTGCCTCTCAGGCCTTGTCCCAGATCGGGTGTTCCGCCTGGGGCCGCTGCTGTGCCCTTAAGGTCCTCGGGGAAGTCGGGGACATGTCCCTCGTACCCGAAATCCTGCCTTCGCTCCGAGACCACTCCGACAACGTCCGCTACGAGGCGGTTGGCGCCCTGGGTAAGCTCGGCGGCGCCGAGGCCGTCCGGCATCTCGTCCGCATGGCCCGCAAGGACCCCTGCGATTTCATCCGCCGGGAAGCGGTGCGTCTCCTGAGAACGGCCGGGCAGGGGCATGCCGGCGTCCTGGACATGGCCCGCCAGCGCCTCAAGGACCCTTCGCGCGACGTCCGGGTCCAGTGCGCCCGGCTCCTGGGAAGGTTCCAGGACAAAAAGTCCATTCTGCCTCTTCTCAAGGCCATGGCCGATTCCCATTGGAGCGTCCGTGAAAGCGCCGAAATGGCCCTCCTCAATTTCGGCTGCGATGCCGTGGTGCCGCTCATCGAGGCCCTCAAGAGCCGGTCCTGGATGACCCGCTTCAGGGCCGCTAGACTTCTGGGAGAGATCGAGGATCCGAAAGCCGTTTCCCCGCTGAAATTTGCCCTCGACCGCCCAAGGGAAAGGAAGGAAGTTCGGAAAGTCGCCCTAGCTTCCCTTAAGAAGTTGGAAACCCTTGTTAGGTCATAAATAGTCATGATCCATTATAAGAAACGTTCTCCAGCTCCACGCGAGGAGGAAGCATGAGAGTCAAGTTGAAGGCGGGTTCCGAACCGCGCAAGTTCATCGAGAGGATCGAAGAGCTGTCCGGCGAGAACGTCTTCGCCTGCTATCAGTGCGGGCGCTGCTCGGCCGGATGTCCCGTCGCCTCAGAGATGGACCTCCTGCCCAACCAGATCATCCGCCTGGTGCAGATGGGCCTCCGGGAGGAGGTCCTCCAGTCCAAAACCCTTTTCCTCTGTGCCTCCTGTTTCACCTGCGAGTCCCGGTGCCCCAAGGGCATCGACATGGCCCGGGTGATGGAGGCCCTCCGCCACATCCTGGACC
>CAZSMW010000444.1:0-2187 GCA_964607985.1 uncultured Eubacteriales bacterium | reverse complement strand
GCTTGTTTGAGCTTTCGCGCGCTCGAACCCGTCAGGATGAATCGACGAGAGGGGTCTTCCTCGATCAATTGGTGAATGAGCCCGAGAAGTTCAGGCACGCGCTGAATTTCATCGACTACGATGGTCCGGCGGTCGGGATTTCCCCGTAGAATTTCCCTCAAGCGTTCCGGCCGTGAACTATAAGAACGAAATAGATCGGGTTCGAGCAGATTGATCGTAAGGGCTTCCGGATGAGAGAATGCGGTCCAGGTCGATTTTCCTGTTCCCCGAGGGCCGAAAAGAAAGAAGCTTTTTCCGGGATCGCTGAAAAAACGGCTAATCAATTCCATTTTGCAACTCATTATGGATTTATTATACCCAGAATATGGAGGGTCGTCAAGGGACTGAACGGGGTCAGGGCTTGACACGAACGCGGTAGGTATGTAATATGAATATTGAATATTCAATCAGCACAAAAAGAGGCGTCTATGATCAAACGAACTTTGGCCGCCAGACTTCGAAAGGCCGCCACGCAGTTCCCTGTGGTCACCGTGACCGGGCCGCGGCAGTCCGGCAAAACAACCTTGGTCAAGACTGTCTTCGAGAAATATGATTACCTGTCCCTCGAGCTCCCCGATCAGCGCCGCTTTGCCCTGGAGGACCCGCGGGGATTCCTCGCCCAGTTCGACGGCCCCGTCATCCTCGACGAGGTCCAGAGGGCTCCCGAGCTTTTCTCATACATCCAGGTGCTTGTCGACGAGCGGGCCGACCAGGTGGGCCGATTCATATTGACCGGCTCCCAGAATTTCCTGCTCTTGCAGAGCATCACGCAATCCCTGGCGGGCCGTTGCGCGGTGCTTCACCTGCTTCCGTTTTCTCTGGCCGAATTGATGGGCCGAGAGCCCGTTCCGCCCGAGGCCTTGGGCCGGACGATCCCCGCAAAGCGGGCGGCCGCGGCTCCACGCGAATTCGGCCTGCAGGAGATTCTCCATACGGGTTTTTATCCGAGAATTCACGACAAGGGCCTGTCCCCTCGCGATTGGCTTCCCGATTATTATCAAACCTACATCGAGAGGGACGTTCGAAATGTCGTCAACGTCGGAGACATCGAAGCGTTCGGCCGGTTCATCCGGCTCTGTGCCGGCCGGAGCGGGCAGCTGCTCAGCCTTTCTGGGCTGGCCTCCGACTGCGGCATTTCCCACACGACCGCCCGGCGCTGGCTCTCCGTACTCGAGGCAAGCTTCATCGTCGCCTTGTTGCGGCCTCACCATAAGAATTTCGGCAAGCGCTTGATCAAAACCCCCAAGCTCTATTTCCTGGACACCGGCCTTCTGTGCTTCCTGCTTCAGATCCGGTCACCCCAGGAGCTCGGCCATCGCGCCGAGCGAGGCGCCGTCTTCGAGAGCTTCGTTGTTTCCGAATTCTATAAGGGCTTCCTCCATAGAGGAATTCCTCCGGAGATCACTTTCTGGCGCGACTCGGCCGGGCATGAGGTCGATGTCATCATCGACTCGGGGGGCCGTTTGACTCCCGTCGAGATCAAGTCCGCTCAGACCGTGGCGGACGATTTCTTCGACGGGCTGGACTATTGGAAGAAACTCGCCTTGGCCCCTGATGCGCCGGCCGTTCTTGTCTATGGAGGGGACCGCCTGTTCAAGCGCTTGGGAACCACCGTAATGCCCTGGTTCGCCTTATAGGGCGGGAAGAAAAGGCGGGGGCGACTTCGGAGCAGGCAAGAGCTCGGGCCCCCGATCAACCCTCAACCAGCCACTTCCATAGCGGCAGGAAACGGATCTTCTTCCCCAAGTACATCTCCTCGCCCTCCAGGTTGTCGGTCACGACGAGCCGGTCGTCGCAACGCAGCTCTTCCGAAGCTTCGACGAGCGCCCGCAGTTCCCGGTCCTTCGTGCCGAGCCCCTCGAACGAATGACAGACCTGGATGAGGCGAACGACCCGAGGCCCGGATTTGACCGCGAAATCGGCCTCAGCTTTTGGCGATGCCTTCCTTGATGGCGTAGCGGATGAGGTCGGCCTGCTTGTAGATGGCCAGCTTCGACTTTATTCGACCTGGATGGATTACTATGGTATGATCAAAGTAGGAGCGCAATAATGAGAAATTCAGTCAAATTCACCGTCAGTATTCCTTGGAAGGAGTACGACGAAATGGAAGCCGTCCGCAAGAAAGCCGGGGTGACGAGGAGCGCCTTT
>CAZSMW010000443.1:0-3677 GCA_964607985.1 uncultured Eubacteriales bacterium | reverse complement strand
ACCCAGGCAATCCCATTTTCCCCGCCAGTTCGGACACGATCCTCCAATCCGGCTTTGAGCCGCCCCTCATCTCCAAGACAGGTTCGAACGTCTGGATCCTGCCTTCCACGTTGACGAACGTGCCGCCGGATTCGACGAAAGTCGCGGCGGGCAGGACAACATCGGCGATCCCCGCATTCCTGTCCATGAAGGGCGTCTGGGAGATAAGAAATTCGGGCTTCTCCTCGCCCAGCGCCGGGACCGGACCGGCGAGATATAAGGCCCGGATCCTCTTCATCCGGATGCCGTCCATGACCCGGTCCCATGTCATGTCCGGCGCGGAAAAAGAATCCCTGAACTCCAGGATCGCGCGTTCGTTGATCGATTCGGCCAGCGGGAAGAATCGCGCTCCCAGGGCGAGGGCCAGGTTCCAAAGGGCTTCCAGGTTTCTCCTCCCTCCCGGCTGCCTGATGAGTCCCGGCCCGGCGAGGATGGCCAAAGGTTTCTTCGCCTCCAACGCCCTCGCCAGGGACTCGAGATCTGCGGCAGTGGTCCCTATAAGGTCCGCGGCCGTTCTTGCCGGAATATTTCTGGAGGTCCCGGCCGACGCCTTCCCGCCCTGGACGAGCCCGGAGAGCGCCGAGAGCAGAACTCCCTCCGAGCCAGGCCGGAGACTGACGAGCGTTGACGCGTGGCGGCCGAGAGCCATGGCTCCGGATTGGGCGACATGGAGTTCCGCGCCTTTCCGGAGGGCGGCGAAGACCTCGAGCCAGAGCATCGGGTGACTGACCGGAAGGTCCGCCCCAAGGACAAAAAAGGCAGAGGCGTCGGCAAGCTCACGGAGGTCGAAGTTCAACGGGAGATCGATTCCGTGCCGGCGGGCCATGTCCCGGCAGTCTTGAACGAGGGATCCCCCCTCCACGGGCCCGACCGCCGTGGTCTTCAGCCCCTCCCGGGCAAACTTATAAAGGAGGTAGAGGTCTTCCACCGCGGATTGAGGCGAAACGACCAGGGCCACTTCGTCCCCCTTGAATTCGGACAGCTTGGAGGCGGCATACTCCATGGCCTTGTCCCAGGAAACGGGGCGATGTCCTTCCTCCGACTTGAGCAGGGGGTTGAGGACGCGCGCCCGGCCCATCACGGTTTCTCTCACCGCGAACCGGCCTTTGACGCAGGCCTGGCCACGGTTGACGGGCCCTTTCTCCGAAGGGCGGGAAGCGAGAACCCGTTTCCCCCTGATCTCGACGTCGAGAGTGCACCCCATCCCGCAGAGGAGGCAGATGACGGGCCCGGTCTTTTCCGGAAGCATTTCGGGCCGGACCGCCCTTTCGGTGAGCGCGCCCGTGGGGCAGACATCGACGCAGGCCCCGCAGAACTGGCATCCGGACTCGAGGAGCGTCCTTTCGAAAGGCGTTCCGATGACCGCTGAAGGACCCCGCGAGACGAAGGAGATGACCGAAGTGCCGCGGACCTCATGACAGACCCTTACGCACTTCCCGCAAAGGATGCAGAGATTGTTGTTCCTGTCGAAGAACGGATCGTCCCTGCGGATCTCGAGATTCCGGTAGACGGGCTGGAACTCCAGGTTGTCGAGCCCGAGAGCCCGGACGACATCCTGGAGACAGCAGCGCCCGTTCTCTCCACAAAGGACACAGCCGGTGACCTCTCCCACCTTACGGATGGTCGATTTCAGATCATCGCACTTATCCTTCTCCGCGCAGATCAGGCAGGCGCTGGGATGCTCGGAAAGGATCAAGGCAAGGATCTTCTTGCGCAGGGACTGGAGCTCGGGAGTCGTCGTCGTCACCTCCAAGCCTTCCTCCGCATAGCTGCTGCAGGCGGGGACAAAGCCTCTCTTCCCTTTGACTTCGACGAGGCACATCCGGCAACCAGCGTACGGTTCCAGACGCGGGTGATCGCAGAGGGTGGGAATATAGACGCCCTTTTCGCGCGCGACTTCGAGGATCGTCTTCTTTTCCGTGACTTCTACAGGGAGTCCGTCCAAGAGGATCTTCATTTCGCTGGTTCCTCCGGCCTCGTCGGCCCATGGATGGTGAGCTTCATCATCTTCAAGGCATCTTGGCCATCCTGGGTTTCCAGCTCGCAGCGCAGGCAGCGCCGGGCTTCCGCGCAGGCCGACGCCTCGGACAGCCCGAGTTCGACTTCCTTGAAATTTTTCTTCCTCTGGGCCGCCTTCAGGCGAGGTGACATCGGCCGTTCGGCCTTATCGAGTTCTTCCTCTCTGAGCTCCACGGGCTCGATATATCTGAACGGCCGTATCAAGGCATAAGCCCGGTCAAGCGGTTCGCCCTTCAAGTATTTTTCTATCATCGCTCCGGCAATCCTGCCCGCGCCCATGGATTCGACCACGGTATTCGGGCCCGTCACGGCATCTCCGCCGGCGAACACGCCGTCGCGTTTCGTCTTGAACGTTTCGCCGTCGACAACGATGTTCTCCCCTTTGCGCGTATCGATACCGTCCTTGGCGGATAAATAAGTCGTATCCGGTCGCTCGCCGATGGCCAGGACGAGAGTGTCCAGTTCAAGGCTGAACTCGGACCCGTTGATTGGAACCGGCCGGCGCCGGCCGCTTGCGTCTTTTTCGCCGAGCATCATTCGGATGCATTCCACGCCTGTAACGCGACCGTTCTTTGTCAGGATCTTCACCGGCGCGGCGAGAAACTTGATCTCCACGCCTTCGTCGATAGCGGCCGTCACTTCCTCCGGGAAGGCCGGCATCTCGGTTTTCGTCCGCCGATAGAGGATGGTCACCTTTTCGCAATGCTTGTCGCGGATGGCGACGCGCGCGGCATCGATAGCCGAGTTCCCGCCGCCGACCACGCCCACCCTCCTGCCCACGGGCATGTCCCGGCCGAGGTTCACAGTTTTAAGGTATTCGAGCGACTGGATCACACCCTGAGCGTCTTCCCCCGGAATTTCCATTTTCATCGATTTCCAAGCGCCGGTAGCAATAAAGACAGCCTTGAATCCCTCCCGAAACAGCATGTCGATCGTGAAATCCTTACCGAGCTTGGCGTTGGTCTTGATCTCGACGCCGGCCCTCTTTATGGCCTCGATCTCTCCGGCCAGAACCTTTTTCGGCAGGCGATGCTCGGGAATTCCTGCGGCCAGCATGCCGCCCGCGACCGGCAGAGATTCGAAAATAGTCGGCCGGAAGCCCTTGAGGGCAAGGTCATAACCGGCCGTCAGCCCGGCCGGGCCGGACCCGATGATGGCCACCTTGTCTCGACGCGGCTCGGCAGGTCGGAGGTTCGAAGAAATACCTTCCTTCTCGGCCCAACCCATGACGAAGCGCTTCAAAGCCCTGATGGAGATCGGCTCTCCGGTCTCTCCGGCCCGGCAGACCTTCTCGCAAGGATGATGGCAGACCCGGCCGCAGACCGACGGCAGCGGATTATCCCTTAGGATGATGTCATAGGCCTCTCTATATCTCCCCCAAGCGATAAGGGCGATATAAGTCGATGCTTCCTGCCCAATAGGACAGATGTAGTGGCAAGGGGACGAGACGATCTCCCGGCAGACAAGCGAGGGACATCTTTTCCTCCGAATATGGGCTTCATATTCGTCCCGGAAATATTGCAGGGTCGAGATGACCGGATTCGAGGCCGTCTGGCCCAGGCCGCAGAGAGAGGCGGTTTTCATGGTCGCAGCTAGTTCTTCAAGGGCGCGAAGATCTG
>CAZSMW010000442.1:0-1909 GCA_964607985.1 uncultured Eubacteriales bacterium | reverse complement strand
TAGCCCTTTTTCAGTATATTCAGCGGGCTCATGGCGTGCAAGCCCGCGGACAGGGTCTCCCAGCGCGCCCCGAGCGCCTTGAGCTTCTCGCCGATCCTGTTCCGGAGCCGCTCGGTTGCCAGCAGGACCACCGCCTGTCTCTCGGCAAGCGCCTGCTTCTCGGCCCGGATGACCTTCCAGGCGCGCGTTTCGAGCTCGTCCACGCGCTGTTCGAGGTTGAGGATCTTGACCTTGAAGCCCTGGAAGATGCGGTGATGGGTAAGGGTAACGATCGCGTTCCGCCGCTCCTGGAGGGAATACTTCACCGACAGGGCGGCCCGCTCGGCCAAGCCCGTGATCCTCTCCTCAAAGGCCTGCTCTTTCTCGATGACCATCTCGGCCGCCGCCGACGGCGTCGAGGCGCGGATGTCCGCCACGAAGTCGGCGATCGTGAAATCAACCTCATGGCCCACAGCCGAGATGATGGGCACCGGGCAGCGGTGGATGGCCCGGGCGACCGGCTCCTCGTTGAAGGCCCAGAGGTCCTCGATCGAGCCGCCGCCGCGTCCGACGATGATGACGTCGACACCCGGGAGCGCGCCCAGGTAATCGATCCCCTCGACGATCTCCGCCGCCGCCCCTTCCCCCTGGACCTTGGCCGGGTAGATGATGATATGGAGACGGGCGTACCGCCGCTCCAGGATCCTCAGGATGTCGGCGATCGCCGCCCCGCGGGGCGAGGTGACGACGCCGATCGTCCGGGGCCGGAGCGGGAGCGTCTTCTTGCGCCCGGGGTCGAAGAGGCCTTCGATCCGAAGCTTCTCCTTGAGCTGTTCGAAAGCCAGCTGGAGGGCCCCCTTGCCCTTGGGCTCGATGACCTCGGCGACGATCTGGTATTCGCCCCGCGGTTCGTAGACGTTGATCTTACCCCGGCAGACGACCTTCAGGCCGTCCTTGAGGTCGAAGGCGATCTTGCGCGCCTCAAAGCGGAACATGACCGCCTTGAGCTGGCTCTTGGCGTCTTTGAGCGTGAAGTAAAGGTGCCCGGAGGAGTGGCGGTGGAAGTTCGAGATCTCGCCCTCCACCCAGAGGACGGGAAAGGCGGTCTCCAGCATGAGCTTGATGATCTCGGTCACCGCCGAGACCGAATAGATCGTATCCGGCTTCACCAGATCATTGTTCGTCAACGTTCTCCTCGACCAAAGTGCCTCTCTTAATGGACTGGGCCCGTCCCGTCTTGGCGTCAACCTCGATGAACACCCAGGACAGGGCCAGCCCTTCCTTGGACGGCTCGAACCGCTGGGGCCGGCCGGTGAGGAACTTCTGCAGCGCCTGCTCCCTTCGGATACCGATCACCGAATGGTAGCCGCCGCACATGCCGGCGTCTGTGACGTAGGCGGTCTCGCCGGGGAGGACCTTTTCGTCCGCGGTCGGAACGTGAGTGTGGGTCCCGATGACGGCCGAGACGCGGCCGTCCAGATACCAGCCGAGGGCCTGCTTCTCCGAGGTCGCCTCGGCATGAAAATCGATGATGATGATGGACGTTTCCCGGCCCAGGGTCTCAACCTCCGCGTCCGCCCTGCGAAAGGGACAATCGATGGCCTCCATGAAAACCCGGCCCTGGAGGTTAAGCACCGCAATCTTGACGCCGCCGCCGTCCTGGTAAATATAACTTCCGCGGCCGGGGTTCCCCGCCGGGTAATTGGCCGGACGAAGGAGCCGCGGCTCGCGCTCGAGATAAGGCAAGGCCTCCTTCTTGTCCCAAATGTGGTTGCCGGAGGTCAGGACATCGATCTGCAGGAAGAGGTCCCGGCCGATCTCCTCGGTGATCCCGACGCCGCCGGCCGCGTTCTCGCCGTTGGCGATGACGATCGCCGGCGCGAATTTCTTGACGAGCTGGGGCAGGAACCGCTGGACGGCCCTCCGGCCC
>CAZSMW010000441.1:0-3278 GCA_964607985.1 uncultured Eubacteriales bacterium | reverse complement strand
CCCCGCCGTGAACGGCGGGTCCCCTCTCCGCTACGGGGGGCTTCGGGGCGGCCTTCATCGCCGTATTCCTTGACTGATCCGGCACTTGGGATAAAATGAGGAAGACTTTTCCTGAAACCGGAAGAAGGAGGAGAGCATGCGAGATACCCAGGCTCGGCGGGACCTTTCGATTTTCGTTTTGGTAATGATGGCGCTCGTCGTGAGCACGGTCGGGGCGCAGACGGTCCGGTATATCCCGAAGCATGACGAGTTGAAATATACGTTCGGCGGCCACAAACCCGTCTTGAGGATCAGACCGGGAACGACGCTCGAGTCCTGGACGGAGGACTGCTACGACGGCCGGGTCAAGAGTCCTTCAGATATTCCGTCGGTGATCATCCCTGCCAACCACGATAACCCGCAGACCGGGCCCTTTTACGTCGATGGCGCCGATCCGGGCGATGTCCTGGCCGTCCACATCCTGAAACTTGAGCCGGCCCTCCCCTACGGCATCAGCAGCTCGTTCCCTAATTTCGGCGCTCTGAACGCGACCGATTACACGGCCATGCTCCACGAAGGCCTGCCCGAGAAGGTCTGGTGGTATGATATCGACAAGGCGCGGGGGACCGTGAAGTTCAAAGCCCTTAAGGGAGATTTTTCGACGGATATCCCCATGAGGCCTTTTTTGGGCTGTCTGGGTGTCGCCCCGGCGCGGGGAGAAACGCGCTGGACGGTGACGCCGGAAGCTTTCGGCGGAAACATGGACTGCCCGGAGGTCCGCGAGGGGAACACCGTCTATTTACCGGTCAACGTCAAGGGAGCGCTCCTCTATTTCGGCGACGGCCACCTCGTCCAAGGGGACGGAGAGATCATCGGCACGGCGGTCGAGGCCGCCCTGAACGTCCTGCTGAAAGTGGACGTCATCAAGGGCCGAACGATCGCTTGGCCGCGGATCGAGAGCGATTCCGAGCTGATGACGATGGGTAGCTATCGCCCCCTCGAGGACGCCTACCGCATCGCCCATAAGGAGATGGTGAACTGGCTCGTGGCGGACTTCGATCTCGAGATGATGGACGCCTACCAGCTTCTCTCCCAGGCAGGGACGGCGCAGATCGCCCAGGTCGTTGACCCCAATTACACGGTCCTTGCCCGGTTCCCCAAAAAGTTTCTGCCGGCGAAAGCGGTCTTCGGCGGAGCGCACGACAAGCTCAAGAGCGGGAAAAGCAAAGTGGGATAACGCCTAACGACTTGACATCTTCTGATAAACTACGTACGATATGGCGTACGATAAGGAGCCCTCAGATGACCGCAATATCAGCAACAGAGGCGAGGAAACGTCTTTATAATCTGGTGGACGATGTCAAAGAAAAACACGAACCCATCCAGATCATCGGCAAACGGAGCACCGCGATCCTCGTTTCCGAGGAAGATTGGCGCGCCATCCAGGAGACACTGTATCTGACGTCGATACCCGGAATGCGGGAGTCCATCAAAAAGGGGATCAAAACCCCCGTCGATAAATGCTCCGAGGAACCCGGCTGGTGAGCTGGCGACTGGTTTTCACGAAGCAAGCCCAGAAGGACGCAAAGAAGATCGCGCGGGCCGGGATGAAGCCTCAGGTCAATCGCCTCTTGGAGGTTCTCAGGGAAGATCCGTTCCGGAATCCGCCATCATACGAGAAGCTCGTCGGAGACCTTTCCGGCGCGTGCTCGCGGAGGATCAATATCCGACATCGATTGGTGTATCAGGTCCTCGGAGACATCCGGACGGTGAAGATCATTCGGATGTGGACGCACTATGAATAGGCCCGAAGGCCCCGGGCATCAGCGCTCGTAGGAATCGACGATGGACTGGTAGACCATGACCTTGAACTTGTCATGGAGGTCGATCGTCCCGGCCGGGAGGAGCTGGGTCATGAAGACGGCCACGAGCTTCTCAACCGGATCGACCCAGTAGGTCGTATAGTAAGCCCCGCCCCAGGCGAAAGCCCCCGGCGTTCCGGGCATCCCGTCATGCCCGAGCCTTGTCGTCACCGAGAATCCCAGGCCGAAGCCCTCCGAACCGCCGCTGTAGAGGTTCCCGACATGGTTGGCGGTCATCAGCTCGACCGTCTTCGGGCTGATGATCCGGACGCCGCCCAATTCCCCCCCGTTGAGGAGCATCTGGAGGAACCGGGCGTAGTTATCGGCGGTGGCGAGGAGGCCCGCTCCGCCGGCGAAGCACTTCCGGGGTCCCTTGACGTAGGAATTATCGGCGGCCGGTTCGATGAGCTTGAGCTTGCCGTTCTCGTCGGCCCCGTAGACCGGGGTGAAACGCCCGAGTTTACTCTCCGGCAGGAAAAAGTGCGTGTCGGTCATGCCCAACGGGCCGGTGATCCTTTTTTCGATATATTCGGCCAGGCTTATCCCCGACACGCGCTCGACCAGATAGCCGAGGATGTCGGTGTTGTAGCCGTAGACCCATTTCTCGCCCGGCTGAGCGTCGAACGGAAGGCAGGCAAGCCTCCGGATGACGTCGCCGACCGGGACGTCCTTGTCCGCCAGGAACCAGCCGTAGATGCCGGCCTTTACATATTCCTCCCGGGCAGGGCCATCGCCGTAGGAGATGCCGGCCGCATGGGTCAGAAGGTCGCGGATGGTAATGGGCCTCTTCACGGGAACCGTCGCGTACCCCTTCGCCCCCTTCTCCGTGGAAGGGACGGCGACCCGGGCGGCGGCGAATTCAGGAATGTATCTCGAGATCGGGTCGTCGAGGAGGAACCGGCCCTCTTCGAAGAGTGTCATGACGGCCGCACTCGTCACGGCCTTGGACTGGGACGCGACGCGGAAGATGGCGTCGAGGGGCATGGCCGTCTTTTGGACGGGGTCGAGCAGGCCTACGGCCTGGTGGTAGGCGACCCGCCCGCCGCGCAGGACCATGGCCACCATCCCGACGGCCCGGCCCTTGTCGACGTAGTCCTGCATCACCTGGGTCAGGCGGTCCAGGCGCAGCGCCGACATCCCGACCTCGGCCGGCTTGGCCGCGGGCAGCTTGGCCGCGGACAGGGCCAGCGCGGCGCACAGGATCAACGCGGAAACGGAGGCGATTTTACGCATTTTCATGAGCGGACTCCTTTACTTGGCCGCCGCGGCCAGCTGGACCAGGTTCCAGACGGTGTATTTCTTGGGCGTCGAGCCGCCGCCGGAGGAGACGATCTGTCCTCCGCCGATTCGGCCCGTGGCCACCTGTTCGTTGGCGATTCCGGAGCCCCCCGACTGGCGGTTGCGGCTGCGGCGCATCTCGTCGGTCAGACCGCCGTA
>CAZSMW010000440.1:0-5120 GCA_964607985.1 uncultured Eubacteriales bacterium | reverse complement strand
CGGAGATCTGCGTCTTCGACTCTGACAAGGGAGAGGTCCGGATCATCCTTTCGATCGAAGGCGAGTGTCTGACCCTTTCGACGCCGCTCGAGCATTCCTACTCGAGAGAAACGGCCGGCCTCGTCGCCGTTGAGAAAATATCGTTCTTCCTCGACCGAGAGGACGCGGTCATCCGGCGCCAGGTCAATTCCAGCCCCGCCCAACCCCTGCTCGAAGACGCCGGGACTTTCCTTTGCTCTTACGACCGGCCCAGGAACCTCGCCGGGATCGCCTTTACCCTCGCTTCTCACAAGGAGAAAACCTATGAGCTTTGTATCTTCCCAAAGAACGCCGGCCTTTCCCCTGTCCGCTGATGGAGCGCCGGGAGGCCGGAAAGGATCGATCAGTGTGACCGTGACCCTCATGTTCCTCGTCTTCACGATCCTTGGAATGGGCATGCTCCTCCTGTCCCAAGTCCATCTCAAGGCCGGCGCCGCAAGGAAAAACTCCACCCTCCTAGACTATGCGGCGGAGAACGGCATCAAACGCGCCCTGGAAGACATCGACGGCGCCCTGGCGTCGAGGGCGACTCTCATCGAGGTCACGCCCGGCCGGATGTCCGAGCTCCGGTCGGACGCTCTCCTGGGGGGGACAAAGATCGTGGAGGAACTGTTCGGCTGGCCCCTTCCCCGTCTGATCCGGGAGACTTGGGAGAACATGAGTTGGGAAAGCGTCACGGCCTGCGATCCGGAAAGGACCGAGGACCGGGAGGATTTCCTATCGATCGGCTACCGGTTCCGGATCGATTCCGAAGGCAAGCTCGCGAATTTCAAGCCGAAACGGGCCTCCCAGTGCGACGCTTCCCTGAACGTTCTAGCCGGCAGGTTGCCCCTCCCCTGCGTTCCCCTTCTATTAAATAAGAAGATGGATGCCGGGACGGAGAACGATTTTCTGAGTTCGAAAGGGATATCTTTTCGGGCCGTGCCCGGCGGCGGCCCGGCCGCCCGCCTTGAGGTCGTAGAGACGCCGGTCATCCCGACCGACGCGACATCCCTCCTGGGTAAAGCGCTCCGGCTCCGCCTCTTCCGCCCGGAGGACCTCGACGCCGCCACCGTGCGGCGGGCCGTAGGGCTCGAACCATCGAACGATCCCGTGCCCGACGGAGTCTATCTCATCCAGGATGATCTCGGACTTGGCGGCGTCTTCGTTCAGGGGGATATCGAAGAGCTCATCACGGCCATCGACGGGCCGTTCCAGGTGATCTGCTTCCGCTCGAAGGCCGGAGAATGGGTCCTTCGGTTCAGCCCGGCCCTCAGCCAAACGTTTTTTACCGCGCCCGACACGTCACGGTCCTACGATCTCGTCCCGGAGGGGATCATCGCCGTCAACGGAAAGATCGGCGCCCTCGGAGGCGGCACGATGGACGCATCCGGCCGGGTCGTCTTGGCCGGAGACGAGGCGACGCCATCCATCCTCGCCGGGGTCAGTCTGACGATCCTCTCCTCGGAAGGAGTCACGATATCAACCCACCTTATATCCCAGGGGGTCCGCTGGCAGGACGGGGTCCCTTATGTCAAGGACGACAGCTCCCAGGTCATCATCTATTCGACCGGGAAAGGCGGGATTTCCATCGCCGACGGGGCCCCGGCTAACCTGATCATCCAAGCCTCGCTTGTCGCCGGCGGGACGGGCTTCGCTGTTCAAGGCAAAGGGAAAGCGATCGAGGTGCTGGGCGGCATCCAGGCCGTCGATTACATTTCGGAGGGGAACACGCTCAAGATCTCGCCGGACGGAGGACTCGCCGAAGGCCGGTCGCTTCCCGAGAACGCGCCGCTTTCGACCGTACCGATGCTTTACGTTTCCCTCTTCAAGGTCCGCGAATGGAAGGAATATTGAATGGACAAAAAAGGGTTCACCCTCGTCGAGGCGGTCATCGTCCTGGCCCTCGTTTCACTCCTCATCCTTGCCGGGTCGGGGTCGATATCCGGGCTCGCGCCTCGATACCAATTGCAGCGCGCTGTCTGGGAGGTCCGGGCGAGGCTGAACCAGGCCCGCATCCGTTCCGTCTGGGAGGGGGTTTCCGTCCGCGTCAAGCTCGGCTCCGGCGCCATCGCGCTGGAGCAATACGATGAAAAGGGAAAAACCTGGAAGACCTTGCAGACGGAATTCCTGGAAGGGGTCCGGATCGAGGCCAACAACCGCCCCATTTTCCATCCGACGGGAACCGTAACCGGTCTGGCCACGATCCTGGTCTCCAACTCCCGCGGGGCTTATCGGATCACCCTGGCGATCTCCGGCCGGATCAAGGTCGTCAAGATCTGAGGAGCGGAACCGCGGCCGCGATTTGAAATCGTTTCGCGATTTGGGGTATAAAATGTTCGAAGGATTCGACGTCCACGTGAAGGGCCGGAAGTGAAAGGAAGACATTTCCACAACTTGTGTGCATAAGTATGTGGATAAATGATGGGTTTAAGCATCTAAAGAATGGAAAGCCAGCAGGTTCTAATAATTTGCACACAATATGTGCGGTCTTTCTTAAAAGGAGGCATCCATGCCGCGTAAGAATAATTTTTTATTAGCCGCCGCCCTTTTGATCGCAGCCGCCATCCTTATAAGCGGCCCGGCCGGGGCCGACGCGCCTCTCAGGATCCTCGTCTCGAACGACGACGGAGCCGACGCGCCCGGGATCGCCGCGCTCGCCGACTCGCTCGCCCGCATCGGGACCGTGACCGTGGCCGCGCCTTCCCAGAACAAGAGCGGGGTCAGCCACGGGATGACCTTCAGCGGTCCGATCCTGGTTCAAAAGACGTTGAGAAAAGGGATCACCTGGTACGCCATCGACGCCCTCCCGGCCACCTGCGTCCGGCTGGCTCTGGAAGCGCTCCTCCCGGAAAAGCCGGACATCGTCGTCTCCGGGATCAACCGCGGGGAGAACACCGGGCTCGTCACCTTCTATTCGGCCACGGTCGCCTGCGCCCGGGAAGCCGCTTTTCAAGGGATCCCCGCGATCGCCGTCTCCCTTGAGTCTTCGCCGGAGATGGATTATGCGGCCGCCGCGGATTTCATCGTTTCCATCGTCCGGGAGGTGAAGAAAAGGGGGCTCGGGAGAGGGACCTACCTTAACGTCAATATCCCCGCCCTGCCCAAGGAAAAGATCAAGGGGGTGATGGTCACCAGGCTGGACCAGCGCCCTTCGCTGGAGAGCTACGAGGGGAAGACGAACGCCGAGGCTCAGATCATCTTCTGGCCTCTCTACAAGGAGCTTGGGGCCGGCGACCCCAAAGCAGACATATGGGCGCTCCGAAACGGATACATCTCGGTGACACCCATGAGCATCGCTCAAACGGACGAGGCCGACCTCAACGGCTTGAAGAATTGGGAGGTCTTGACGTGGAAGGGCCGGAGCAGGCCTTGACGCAGATACCGCAAATGAACTGCCCGACGAGCCCCCTCCTCCGGAACTCCTTGAGCTTCTCGAAACAGGCGAGATGATCGAAATCCTCCCGGCGCTCCTTGATGGCGTCGGCGGGACAGGTCGAAAGGCACTTCCGGCAGGCCCCGCAATCCGCCGCCACCGGCTTGGACGGCTCGAGGGGCATGTCGGTCAGGACGGTCACCAGCCGGAATCGGGCGCCGAAGTCGGGATTGACCAGGAGGTTGTTCCTGCCGATCCATCCCAGCCCCGCCAAACGACCGATCTTCTTATGAGAAAGATGGGCGCGCTGATTCTGCCAATCGATCACCTGGGACGCCGGGATTGGGAGGGCACGGAACCCCATGTCCTGAATGCGGGAGGAGACGAGGAGCGCGGCCCGGTCGAGGAAGAAGTTGAGCTGACGGTAATGATGAAAGTAGAGTTGGGTCGGGCCGTCCTGGATGTCCTCGAGAACGTCCCCGAGAAGCCTTTTCCCCATAGAGATGGCCAGGCTGAACCTTCCCCTGAGTCCTTCCGGGAGCGCGAAATCATCCCTCAATTGGGAGACATCCGCCACTCCGAAGAGGGAGACGCCCAGTTCCCTGGCATAGGCTTCGATTGTCGCGCTCACGGGGATCATTTTATGACCCGCTCGACGGCCTGTCAACCGCGGAGAGGCCGGCGTCCCACAGAAGCCGGGCCGGGCGCTCCGGATTGACGGGAAGCACCGATTCAGGTATATCAGTGAGGAATCAATGATATCGAGGAGACATCATGATAGAGCGAACGCTGGCCATCATCAAGCCCGACGCCGTCAAAAAGAGGATCGTGGGAAAGATCCTCGACCGGATCGAGGAAGAGGGCTTTGAGATCGTGGAGATGAAGATGGTCCGGCTGACCAAGGATGGGGCACGGGCGTTCTATGCCGTCCATACGGGGAAACCCTTCTTCGATGGGCTGACGGATTTCATGTCCAGCGGCGAGATCGTAGTCATGGCCCTCGAGCGGGAGAACGCCATCGCCCACTGGCGACAGGTCATGGGTGAGACCGACCCGGCCCGGGCCCAAGTCGGGACGCTGCGCCGGACCTTCGGCTTCTCTATAGAGCGCAACGCGGTCCACGGTTCGGATTCCCAGCAGACGGCTGAGACCGAAATAGTCTACTTTTTCAAAAATTAGCCTGTTTTCGCCCCCGGGATCAGCCTTTTTTTCGTGTTTTGCCCTCCCCTACATATTGATTTTTCCTGATGGGGAACCACTAAATGCTGTGGCATCTAAGCCTTAAAGTATTTTTTTTGAACAACTTATGAAGGAGTTTAGCGAAAAGAACGCTTGACATTTCGCTTCCCCTATCCTAAATTAACCCCAAGCCTTGGATGAGTATGATGAGGAGAGATTTTCGCAGATCTTTCGATGATTAGTCTATCCCTCCGATCATTTCCCAAGGCAAGCCGTACTTTGTAAGGAGGCTGCTATGCGGAAAAGATTCTTTGTCAGGGCCGTTGCACTCATGGTTTGCCTGGTCTTCATCGGACTCTCGGCGTCCGGCTTGTTCGCCGCCGACAAGAAGAGCTCCAGGATCGACGCCCGCCTTCTCCTCAGAAAACCCATCCAGTTCCTGGTCTCGATCTTCCCGGGTTTCGACTCGATCTTCAACATCCACAAGAAACAGATCCTCTCCGGCAACGATTCCGGCTCGACGGGAACAGTGAAGCCGACTGGGGAA
>CAZSMW010000439.1:0-2974 GCA_964607985.1 uncultured Eubacteriales bacterium | reverse complement strand
CAGACTGCGCTCCACCTCCATCGTGAAGTCCACGTGTCCCGGAGTGTCAATGAGCGTGATCTGGTGGTCCTTCCACTTGACCGTGGTGGCGGCGGAGGTGATCGTGATGCCGCGTTCACGCTCCTGAGGCATCCAATCCATCGTGGCCACTCCGTCATGCACCTCGCCCACCTTATGGGTTTTCCCTGAATAGAAGAGGATGCGCTCGCTCACCGTCGTCTTGCCGGCGTCGATATGCGCCATGATTCCGATGTTGCGGATTCTTGAGAGGTCAATGGTCCGGGACATGATGATCTCGCTTTCGCCTGCTCGTGGCGAAATACGCCACGGATCCGTACCCGCCGTTCTACCCCTGCGGACCGGATGAAGGGCCGAGAAGATAAGCGATCCGGGGCGTGGGATCAAGTCCCGATTTGATTCCCTGCCTTTGGGTGCACGACATAGAAGTTGGTTTATGACGCGGCGCGATCATCCCAGAAGCGATCGAAGAGACCGGAGAGGAAGCCGCAGCGCAGTTGCAAGATGGCATGGGCGCCGCGAACGGACCAGAACATGCCGGATTGCTTGAGGCGTTGACCGACGATCGTGCGGCAACCGGCCTCGATCACACCGGATCCGACGAAAAGTCCCCGACGGCGGAACAGGGCGTACTGCATCTGCCGCTTGTTTTTCTGGAAATACCGGAGCTGTTTGATGGCTTCCTTGCGCTTGCTTCCTCGTTTTGGAAGCCAAGGGTTGATCGCAGCGGAGAGTCGGTCGATATCGCCGAGATCGAGCCACGAAAGCCATTCGTCCTCTTGGCCCGACGCCTGACACAAAGCGGCTAATTCATGGAGATGCTCTCGGGCGTGATAGAGATCGACAATGTGGACAGCGTTGGAGAAGTGGGTTTGCACAATGGTTTTGTTGTAGGCGGCCCCATCGGTCAGGGCTACGACAGCCCGGGCTTTCTCTACGCCCCGCAGGACGGCTTCGTGATATAGGCGTTCTCCGAATAGCGTACTGGATTCAAGCCCGGCCACATAGGAGGTGGAGTCCTCATCACGAAGGGGGAACCCCTCATCAGTTTGGGCGGTTTGCGTGAAGACGCAGCCGACCTTGACCTCCCGTCCCTTGGCTGAGCCATCCGGCTGTCGGCCCTTGCGCCCGGCCACTTCCTGGCGGCGCATCGGCGCAGCCGTTCCGTCAAAGCTGACGTACAGGATGGGAACCGGATCGGGGGCGAGAGCCTCCCGGTGGGTGCGCCAGACTTCCACCTCGCGTCCGAGTTGCTCGGCGACGCGCTCGATGTCGCGTCGATCGACGTGGACGTTGGCATAGGCGGCCAGATCGCTTTCTGCCTGAGCAAAGGACGTGCGACTTCCGGCCCGGGCCATCAACCGACGGACGCCGGGGGAAAACCCGGTGTTTTGAACGTCCAGCAAGCGGTCGCCCGGAAAGCATCCTGCGCCACATTCGGGGCAGACGTAGAGGCTGCGGCGGTAAACGACCGTTCCCAACAGGGTGACGAGGGTTTTGGGACGCAGGCCTTGGCTGCGCATCGTCCGTCCACACTCGCAGCGAACCGGCTCTTTGCGGCGGCCGGAACCGATGGGCTCCAGGACGCGCTCCAGAGCCCGCGCGCCTAGCTGTAAGCAGCTCTGGAGCAGAGCGCGTTCCCATGCCTCCAGATCGGGTAGCGTTTCGGCCTTTAGTGCCTCAACAATGCCTTCGGCTTCGAGGCCCGCCTCGAGCCGGGCTTCTTCGTTTTTTTTAGAGCCGTGCCAGAAAGAATCTGGTCGCTGAGTTGCTCGCCGAGGTGCAGGAGCTGGTCCGTCAACGCGCGGAAGCGGCGGCCCTTGGCTATGTGATCCCGACAGGCTTCGAGGAGTTCCGGCCGGTGCAGTCGGCGTGAAACGGTGCGGCCCGCCTCCTTGCAGGTATAGATCGGGTACGGTCCCCGGCGCCGTGGTTGGCCGTCGGGGCCGGTGGAAGCGACGTACTGCTCGGTGATGCTGCCCCGCCGCATGGCCTGAAGCTGGGAGAGTTCGGCGAGGATTTCATTGCGCTGCTGTTGAATAGCGTTCATAGGTCTCCTTTCATGATGTAGTAATATATACTACACCTTTCTGGTAAAATAAAAGGGAAATCTTCGCCTCCCACCTTTTATTTCGTGCACCCTTTCCCGGATCGCGAGTTGACGCCTAGTCGGACAAGGCTTTCTTCAGGGTGGTCGTGCTTTGGGCCGTGTCCGCCTCTGCCTTGACCGCAGCCCCAACTGGCTGCACGTCGACGACGACTTTGAGGATTTTGCCTGTAAAGGCGTTGTCGCGTTCCGGGTAGTCCGCCGTGACGGGCGTGGCGTCATCTCGACCCACGCCGGCCGTCTCGTCGGCCGAAAAAATCGTCGGTTGCGTGCGCTCGATCCGGCCGCTGGCCATTTCCTTGCCATCGACCAAGATCGTGGCCGTTCCGCCCTTGCCGATCCCGCCGCCGTCGTAGTCGAAGTTCATGCGGATCGTGGCCGGGCCCGCTGCCATCGCCTCCGGGGCCGAGACCTTGTATTCCTCCAGCCCGAGGAAGTTGTAGCAATACGTCGGCTTGCCGTCCTTGAGGTACAAGCTCCAGCCGCCGAACCGGCCGGCCTGCGCGAGAATCACGCCGTTCGCGCCGCCCTCCGGAATCTCAACGTCCGCCGTGATCGAGAGCGAGCGGTTCTTGATGTTGATGAAGACGTTTTCACTCATCGAATTCATGCCCTCGGAGAGCGTGAGCGACATGCGCCCCCCCATCAGGTCGGGCCGGCCCGCGGTCGCCGCGTTAACCCGCTCCATGACCCGGTCGTCGATGGGCAGCACGCGGTTCTTGATTGCCTCTTCCATGAAGAGGTCCTGCATTTCCTTGAGCTTTTCGGGTTGCGCCGCCGCCAGATCGTTCACGAGGCTGAAGTCCGTGCGCGTGTCGTAGAGTTCCCACTGGTCATTGAGCAGGTTCG
>CAZSMW010000438.1:0-16495 GCA_964607985.1 uncultured Eubacteriales bacterium | reverse complement strand
GGACCGCTTCTTGGTCCCGAAGGCGTCGTGAAGCTGCCTGTAAAGCTTGTACAGCTCCACATAGACCGCGTGGGCCTTCGGGTCGGGCTTGAACGTCCTCTTCTTCACTCCCGCCATGGCCGCCTGGGCTTCGCTAAAAGTGGCGTAGCCGCCGTTCGCCCCGCCCGCGACGACCGCGCCGGCCATGGCCGAGCCGAGGGCGCAGGTCTGGGCCGAGCGGGCGACCTTCATCTCCTTGCCCGTGACGTCGGCGTAGATCTGCATGACCAGGGGGTTCTTTTCGGCGATGCCGCCGCAGTTGATGACCTCCTCGATCGCGACCCTGTATTCCTCGAAGCGCTTGATGATGGTCAGGGCCCCGAAGGCCGTCGCTTCGATGAGGGCCCGGTAGATCTCCTCGGGCAGGGTGTGAAGGGTCTGGCCGACAAGGAGCCCCGTGAGCCGCTGATCGACGAGAATGGTCCGGTTGCCGTTGTTCCAATCGAGGGCAAGCAGGCCGGACCGGCCGGGTTTGAGTTTGGCGGCCTTCCGGGTCAGGACTTCGTGGGAGCCCTTCCGGGGTCCCCCGGGCTGGATCTCGTTGGCGAACCAGTTGAAGATGTCGCCGACAGCCGACTGGCCGGCCTCGAGTCCGAGGTAGCCGGGGAGGACCGAGCCGTCGACGATGCCGCAGAGGCCGGGAATATCGGGCAGGTTCTCATCCGAAGGCCAGACGCAGACGTCGCATGTGGACGTGCCGATGATCTTGACGAACTTTCCCTTCCGGACGCCCGAGCCGATGGCCCCGAGGTGGGCATCGAAGGCGCCGACCGCCACGGGGATGCCGGTCGATAGGCCGAGCTTCTTGGCCCACGCGGGGGTGAGCTTTCCCGGGGGAACGTCGGCCGGATAGCTCTTGTCATAGAGCCTGTCTCTGAGGGCCCCCAGCTTAGGGTGGAGCTTGGAGAGGAACTCCTTCGAGGGGAGGCCCCCCCAGGCTTCGTTGAACATGGCCTTGTGGCCGGCGGCGCACCGGCTCCTCTTCATCGATTCCGGTCTGGTCGTGCCTGTGAGGACGGCCGGGACGTAATCGCAGCATTCGACCCAGCTCCAGGCCGCGTTGAAGATCGCCGGGTCGGTCTTGAGGCAGTGGAATATCTTGCTGAAGAACCACTCCGAGGAATACGTGCCGCCGCACTTGGCCAGGTACTCCGGATGCTCCCGGGCGGCCAGGGCCGTGATCGCTGCGGCCTCAGCGTGGCCGGTGTGGTCTTTCCAGAGCCAGGCCATGGCGTTCCGATTCTTCCGGAACTCCTTCTTCATGGCGAGGGGGGTCCCCCCCCGGTCCACGGGAAGGGGAGTCGAGCCCGTCGTGTCAATGCCGATCCCGATGATGTCCGTGGGATCGAATCGCCTGTCCTTTTTATGTGCCGCCGCCACCGCCCGCTTGATCGAAGCCTCGATGCCTTTGACGTAGTCGGCCGGGTTCTGCCGGGCCAGGTTCGGGTCGGCCGGGTCGAGGACGATGCCCGCCTCGCCCGTTTCGTAACTGTGGATGGCCGTTCCGACCTCGCGCCCGTTCCGCACGTCGACGATGAGGGCCCGGACGGAATTCGTGCCGTAATCCAGCCCGAGGGCGTATTTGGATCTCTTCATGAATCAATTTTCCTTCCCATTTCGGCTGCGGGTAAAGAAAAATCTAGCCCGTTTATAGCCCGGGACGCCGCCAAAGTCAAGCCGAAAGGGAGGGGAAGAGCCGGCGGCCTGGAGCCGCCCTTAGCCCCCGGCCCCCGGGGAACCAGTCCCGTCGGTTCCCCCCGTCGGATAAGCCGACGGGTCCCCCCTCCGCTACGGGGGCTTATGGGCGGCATCCAGTGCCGCCCGGTAAGAATTTGGCCCTTATTGATTCAATTACAAGAAAAGAGATGCTTCCCGGAACGGAAAAGAGCACCGGACCGGCCGCCGGAGTGTTCAATTTCCTGAAGTTCAAGCCGAAGAAAAAAGCGCAGGCTTACTTTTTCGGCACGATCTCGATCCAGTAACCGTCAGGGTCGCAGATGAAGTAGATCCCCATGCCGGGGTTCTCGTAGGAGATGCATCCCATGGACTCGTGGAGTTCGTGCGCCGCCCGGAAGTCGTCGGCCTGGAAGGCCAGGTGGAACTCGTTCTCGCCGAGGTCGTAAGGTTCTTTGCGGCCCCGAAGCCATGTCAGCTCCAGCCTGTGCGGCGTTTCGCCGTCGCCCAGGAAAACGAGGATGAAGTTCCCGTCCTTCGGCTTGATTCGGCGGGTCTCCTCAAGCCCCAGGGCCTTCCGGTAAAACGTCAGGCTCTTGTCGAGGTCGAGGACGTTAAAGTTGTTGTGGACGAATGTGAATTTCATGATTCTTTTCTCCGCTCTTATAACATACAATATATCAGCTAAGCCTTGAAGGACTATTCTGGAGAGGAGGACCCATGAGAGATCGCCATCGTCATTCCCGGATCATCGCCGCTTTGATTTTCGCCCTAGCCATGGCCGGTCCCGCGGCCTATGGGCAGGACCGCCCCGACGTCGACCTGTTCAAGAATTTCTCGTTCCGGGCCATGGGGCCTTATCGGGCCGGGTCGTGGGTGACGTCGTTCGCCGTCCCGGAATCACCGGCCAGGGCCCACCTTTTCACGCTGTATGTGGGGACCCGGAACGGCGGCGTCTGGAAGACCACTAACAACGGCACGACCTTCGAGCCGATCTTCGACGGCCAGCAGGCGCTCTCCATCGGCGACGTGGCCCTGGCCCCTTCCAACCCGGACATCGTCTGGGTCGGGACCGGCGAGGCTTATTGCGCCCGGAGCTCCAGCCACGGCGACGGCGTCTATAAATCCACCGACGCCGGCAAGACCTGGACAAACATGGGTCTCCGCGATTCGCACCACATCGCCCGGGTCATCGTCCATCCTTCGGACCCCGAAATCGTCTATGTCGCGTCGATGGGGCGCTTGTTCTCATCGAACGCGGAGCGCGGCGTCTTCAAGACGACGGACGGCGGAAAGACCTGGCAAAAGGTCCTCGCCATCAACGACAAGGTCGGGGTCATCGACCTCGCCCTTAGCCGGAAGGACCCGAACATCCTTTATGCCGCGGCCTATGAAAAGACGCGTTTCCCCTGGCACTACGAAGCCGGCGGTCCGGAGAGCGGCATCTACAAAACGACCGACGGCGGGAAGACCTGGGCCAAGCTCGGCGGCGGTCTGCCCGTCGGCAAGATCGGCCGCATCGGCTTCGACATCTTCCAGAAGGACCCGAACGTTCTCTACGCCATCGTCGAGAACGCCAACATGCGGCAGCCCACGGCCCGGGAGATCGAACGGGCCAAGAGTCGGGGTGTCGAGGCGCAACCGCGCTCCATAGGCGGCGAGGTCTACCGGACCGGTGACGGCGGCAAGACTTGGCGCAAGGTCAACGCCGAGGGCACGGAAGAGGCGTTCGACAAGGCCCCTTATTCCTTCAACCAGCTCCGTGTCGACCAGCACGACCCGGACAAGCTCTACATCACCGCCCAGTCGCTGGCCAGCTCCACGGACGGCGGCAAGACCTGGCACGGCATCTCCTGGCCGTCGGACGGCTTTTTCCAGAAGGCTTTCGGCGATTGGCGGACCTTGTGGGTCGACCCAGAGGATCCCGACCGGTTGATCTTCGGCTCCGACGGAGGGGTGAACATCTCCTACGACGGCGGCAAGACCTGCCATCACTTCTATAACATCCCGCTCGGCGAGTTCTACGCCGTCGGCGTGGACATGGAGGACCCGTACAATATCTACGGCGGGCTCCAGGACCACGACTCCTGGAAAGGCCCGTCGAACGGCTGGTCCGGCGAGATCAGCCTGTCCGACTGGGTGACGGTCGGCGGCGGCGACGGCATGTACCAATGCGTCGATCCGACGGACAGCCGCTGGCTTTACAACAATAGGGAAATGGGTTCGATGTGGCGGCTGGACCAGAAGCTCGGCGTCCAGACGCCCATCACTCCGACGCGTGAGAAGGAGGCGGAGGCCGCGCGCTTCAATTGGACGCCGCCTATCGTCCTTTCGCCGCACAACCCCGCGATCGTTTACACGGGCGCCCAGGTCGTCTTCCGGTCCCTCGACCGCGGCGACCACTGGGCCGAGATCAGCCCCGACCTGACGACGAACGACAAGGCGCGGCAGGGCGGCGCGGGCTTCATCTTCTTCTGCACCATCACGACGCTCTCGGAATCGCCCGTGAGACCCGGCGTCCTCTGGGTCGGCGCGGACGACGGCAAGGTCCAGGTGACGAAAGACGGCGGCGTGAGCTGGACCGACACGACGGCGAAGCTGGAGGCCGCCGGCGCCCCGGCGGGGATGTGGGTCAGCCGGGTGTTCGCCTCGCCCCACGACGCGGGCACCGCCTTCGTGGCCAAGACGGGCTTCCGCGAGGACGTGGAAAAGGCGCACATCTATAAGACGACCGACTTCGGCGAAAAGTGGACCCGCGTGAGCGGAGACCTTCCGGACAAGCCGGTCAACGTCGTCGTCCAGGACCGGAAGAACCCGGACCTTCTCTTCGCGGGCACGGACCATGGACTCTACGCCACGCTCGACGGTGGGAAGAGCTGGAAGCCGTTCAAGAACAATATGCCCTGGGTCAAGGTGACGGACATCGTCATCCAGCCGCGCGAGAACGATCTCGTCGTCGGCACGTACGGCCGGGGCCTGTACATCACCAACATATCGCCTCTCCAGGAGATCGACGCGAAGGTCCTGGCGGAGGACGTCCATCTCTTCGGCATCCGGCCTACGCCCCAGCGGATCGTCCCGGTCTTCGGCAACTACCAGCTCCTGGGCGACAGCCATCTCTTAACCCCCAACGAGCCTGATGCGGTCGTCATCAACTACTGGCTGAAGGCCAAGCCCCAGGGCAAGGTGAAGATCACCGTGGCGACGCCGTATGGCGAGGTGATCGGGGAGATCGAAGGCAAGGCCGAGCCCGGCCTTAACACGGCCCTCTGGAACATGCGTCTCAAAGAGGAAGGCAAGCGCGAGCCCTCGATGGATGAGCCCGGCACCGGGCGGCTCGTCGAACCCGGTGAATATGTCGTGACGCTCGAGGTGGACGGAAAGAAATGGACGAAGAAGGCGCTCATCCCGAAACGGACCGGCTGGTCCTTCGGGCCCCATCCCACTATTGTCACGGGCGCCGTCGAGAACTGACGGACACCCGGGAGGGACCTCACGCTGGTTACCTATTTTGCCTGGTCGAACCGCGGTGTCGGAGAAATGACCGTATGGATCAAGGAAAAGGAGCGGAACTGTATCTCCGGCCGGGCGGCACTGTCTTACGGCACAAGCGATCATGGGCTTACCTACACATCGTGGACAAGATCCTCGCCGGCATGATATCCTAAGTGAGTACTCACGGAGATCGACATGAAGAAAATCGGGATCATCATCTGCAGCCGCTACCAGTCCTGCGGCGGCGGAAAATGCTTCAGGGCCGTCCGGGAGCGCGCCGGCGGGTTCGCCCGTTATCCCAAGGACGAGCCCGTCGAAGTCGTCGGGTTCTCAAACTGCGGCGGCTGCCCCGGCGGCAATATCGAGTACGTCCCCGAGGAAATGAAAAAGAACGGGGCCGAGATCATCCACCTGGCCACCGGTTTTGTCGTCGGCTACCCGCCCTGCCCCTACATCGTTCAATTCAAACAGTTCATCGAAATGCGCTACGGCCTTCCCGTGGTCGTCGGCACGCATCCCATCCCCCTGAAGTATTTTGAAGCCCATCGCCGGCTGTCCTATTGGGACGACATGAAGATGGCGGAGATCGCCGGCGACCTGATGAAAGAAGACCGGACCGTCATGGAGGCCTACAACTGAACTGCCGCCGGGACAGGCCGCCCCGCCGCCCTAAAAAATCGGCCTGGAAAAGGGATTACCGGAAGACATGAAGAGAGAATCACCATGACCCGCGATGAAGCCCCGGACTTGCTACGGCAGCACCTCAAGAACAAGAATCTGCTCAAGGACTGCCTGTCGGTCGAAGCCTGCATGCGGCCCTAGTTGTGCGCCTCGGCCACGACTCCGAGCCCTGGGGCGGGAATTCTTTAAGGGTTGTCCACTGGTCGAACCCGGCATAAGAGCCTCCCCACATCGTGACTTTGCCGTTCGACCAGGGCTGTTGAGCGAGCCACTCAACGACATCATGGCCGTCCTTGCCTTCATTGACAAAAGGCTCAAAGGCGCCCTCCGAGTTTCCCCGGCCGCGGACATCGATGCCCAGGAAAATATATCCGTTCGCCGCAAAATACATTCCCCGTTCGTGGTACGTGTCCGCGATGTACGGGGTAAAGGTAAAGATGACGGGTAACGGTCCTTGTGTCTCCTTTGGCTTGTAGAGCGTCCCGTTGAGCCGGATCCCATCGCGAAGAGGGATATTGATGCCCCACTGGATGGAAACGCCCTTTTCCGGTTCGCTGGCTTGGCCCGCGACCGAGGTCGAGGCCGGGGCCGTAACCAGAACCAGGCCCGCGGCCAAAAATATCGGGAGCCACCTCCCGAGGAATAGGTTTTTTCTGAAGGAAAAAAGTTGTTTTTCCACCTATTGTTCTCCTTTATTTGGCAGGCTTAAAGACGCTGCCGTCTTTCATCACGAATTGGACGTGTTGAAGCGAGCGGATGTTGTCAAGAGGATTATCGGACGTCGCGATGATATCCGCGGCCATCCCTTCCTTGATAAGACCCCGCTCCTTCTCAATTCCGAGCAGGCGCGCGCCGTTAATGGTGATCGCCCGCAAAATATCGGGGGAAGGAATGCCCGCCTCTGCCCAAGTCTCCAGAGAGGAAAGCGACGCGCTACCCCAGTTGTTTCCGGGGATATTGGCGATGATATCCGAGCCGAAGACCAGCGGAACACCGATACGGTGAGCGCGCTTCAGCCGGTCGATAATCCCGGCGTGCGTCTGGGTGAAAAAACGGTATTCGTCCATGATCTGCGGGGTCAGTTCCGTGGCGACGAGCACGACGCCTTTTTTCTTCGCGAGCTCGAGTGCTTCATCGCTCATGTCGAACCCGTGTTCGATCGAGGCCACGCCGGCTTCTGCGGCATTGCGCGCCCCTTTTTCCGTGACACAGTGGGCGGCCACCTTCAATCCCGCCTTGGCGGCCTCTTCGACCACGAACCGGATGTCGTCGACCGAATAGATATAGCGGTAGTCATCGACAACAATCTTGATCCAGTCCGATCCAAAATGGATGTTCTGACGGATGCCTTTCAGGAGTTCATCGCGGGTATCGGCATAGATGTAATCCTGCTTGCCGACCTCGGGGAATTCCGGATCCAGGAAAAACTGGCCGCCGAAAGGGGCGATGATCTTGCCTGAAACGAACAGTTTCGGCCCGGGAACAGCGCCTTCTTTGATAGCCCGGCGAAGCACCACGTCGGCGTAATTGCCGGCGTTTCCCATGTCCCGCGCGCAGGTAAAGCCAGACTCAAGCATGGCCTTGGCGTTCGCGGCTCCATGCATGGCGCGGTCGGCTGTTGATACGGACAGGCTATACAATAACAAAGCGGCGCCCACATCTCCTTTAGCGTCGAACTTGTTACACAAATGAGTATGACTGTCTATGAGACCAGGCAAGACAGTTTTGTCAGAGAGGTCGATAATGGACGCTTCTTTAGGGATTATAAGATCCTGACCGACGGCCCTAATTTTTGAGCCTTCGATCAGGATGATGATCCTGGACTGGACGGTGCCCGTGACGGGATCAACCAATCGGCCGGCCTTGATGGCCGTCACCTGCCCGGACGCACCCGAGAACAAGAGAATGATGGCCAAACAACCGGTCAGATTCCTTAACAGGCGGGGTTTTTTCACGGTCTTTTCTCCTTTTTATTGCTTGAATGAAAGAATGGGATGCGGCCATCCTTAATTTTCAGATTTCCCTTCAAGAGTATAAAGGTCGGCGAAAATAAATGTCAACAATAAAAAAGAATGACTCTTTAGCGGAGGCTGCGCCGCGGCCCGGGCCGACTTCGAGAAACGGTTCCTCCTCGAAGCCCTGGCCCGCTGCGATTTCCGGAGGACCCGGACCGCACGGGCAAGGGGGAACTGGGGTTTTTCTTGACAAACCTTGGGAGGTAAGCTATTAAGCAGGAGGGCTCTCATGTCGATCCGCTCGTTCAAATCATGGGCCGTTGTTTTTGTTTCCGCCGTGCTTGTGTGTCTCTCGGCAGCTCAGGATCCGTCCAAATATCTGACGGCCAGAGACTACTATGATCTGGAATTCGTCTCTGACCCCCAGATTTCACCCGACGGAAACAAGATCGTCTACGTCCGTCATTTCTCCGATATCATGACCGACAAACGCCACTCGAATCTTTGGATCATCAATTTCGACGGCTCCGGCCACCGTCCCCTCACCAGCGGAAACTCCAGTGATTTTTCGCCCCGCTGGTCACCGGACGGAAAATGCCTCATTTTCTCGGTCAATCGAAAAGAAAATTGGGAACTGGAGTCCCAGGACAGTGAAGTCCATGAGCTTTCCTTGGCGGATGGTTTCCTAAAAGCGCTCACGGCCCGTTGGCGTTCCATCGGAATTGATGTGCCAGTGAAGTATAGCTCGGTTAAAGTAAGCCCCTCGAGGATGCGGTTGATCTGGGCGGCCTGTTGTTGAAGGAGAGATGGCCGCATGGATCATGAAAGGAAATCTGGACCGATGAACAAGAAAACATGGACTTGGACCCTGGCGCTGTTCGGCGTTGCCGCCCTGCTGGTCGCGGCCTGCGCCACGAAACCCAAAGCCGATTACCCGGTGACGCCGGTCTCGTTCGCCGACGTACGTTTCACAGACGGCTTCTGGGGGAAACGCCAGGAGATCGACAGGACCGTCACCATCCCCCATAACTTCAAGGAGTGTGAGGAGACGGGGCGGATCAAGAACTTCGAGATTGCCGGAGGCGCGGCTCAGGGCGCGTTCTGCACCAAGTACGCCTTCGACGACTCCGACGTCTACAAGGTCATCGAGGCCGCGGCCTATTCGCTCGCCCTGCACCCCGACGCTGAGCTCGAAAAATATGTCGACGGGCTGGCCGCCAAGATCGGGGCAGCCCAGGAACCCGACGGCTATCTCTACACGGCCCGGACGATCGACGCCAAGAACCCGCCGCAAATGTCCGGCCCGGAGCGCTGGTCGAACCTCCCGGACAGCCACGAGCTCTACGTCGTCGGTCACTTCTACGAGGCAGCCACCGCCTACTATGCGGTGACCGGGAAGCGTAATCTCCTGGATATCGCCCTGAAGAGCGCCGACTTCATCGCCAAAACCTTCGGCCCCGGCGAAAAACAGCTCAAGCTCGTTCCCGGTCACGAGGAGATTGAGATCGGACTGGTCAAGCTTTACAGGACGACGGGCAAGAAAAAATATCTAGACCTGGCCAAGTTCTTCATCGACCAGCGGGGGAACGCCGCCGGTCACAAGCTCTACGGCGAATACGCCCAGGACCACAAGCCCGTCCTCGAGCAGACCGAAGCCGTCGGCCACGCCGTCCGGGCGGCCTATCTCTATTCCGGGATGGCCGACATCGCCGCCCTGACCGGCGACAAGCGTTACATGGACGCCCTCGACACGATCTGGGAGGACGTCGTCACGAAGAAGCTTTACCTCACGGGCGGCATCGGCGCCGCGGGAAGCTGGGAGGGCTTCGGCCCGGCCTACGACCTCCCCAATGCGACCGGCTACGCCGAGACCTGCGCCACGATCGCCTACGCCCTCTGGAATTGGCGGATGTCGCTCTACCATGCCGACGCCAAATACATGGACCTCTTCGAGCGGGCCGCCTACAACGCCTTCCTTTCCGGCGCCGGGATGAGCGGCGACCTGTTCTTCTATCCCAATCCCCTCGCCTCGTTCGGACAGCACCAGCGGACCCCCTGGTTCGGATGCGCCTGCTGCCCGCCGAACGTCGCCCGGTTCATCGCCGAGCTCGGCGGGTTCGCCTACGGCGTCGATGAGAACAAAGTCTACGTGAACCTCTACGGTCAGGGCACGGCAAACATAACGACGAAGGCCGGGAAGGTGACGCTGGAGCAAACGACCGATTACCCGTGGACGGGCGACATCAAGATCGGCGTCTCGCCGGAGAAGCCGGCCGACCTGATCCTGATGGTCCGCGTCCCCGGTTGGGCGGTGGGCAAGCCCCTGCCGGGCGACCTCTACCGATACGAGGACGAGACGAAGGGCCAGCCCGTTATTAAGGTTAACGGCGAGGCCGTGGCCCTCAACATCGAGAAAGGTTATGTGCCGGTCGCGAGGACGTGGCAGAAAGGCGATACGGTCGAGATCTCGCTTCCGATGGAAGCGCGCCGCGTGCTGGCCAACGATAACCTCAAGTCCGACGCCGGCCTGGTTGCCGTCGAGCGCGGCCCGCTCGTCTATTGCGCCGAGTTCCCCGACAACAGCGGACGCGTGACGCCGCTCATTCTCGAGGACGGGGCGGTCCTCACGGCCGAAGTCCGTCCCGATCTTCTCAACGGCCTGACCGTAGTCACAGCCGAGGGGGCGGTCCTCCGGTCGACGGGGGGCAAGTCCTTCCTCGAGAAGCGGAAGATCACGCTTATCCCGTATTACGCCTGGGCCTATCGCGGCCGGGGCGAGATGGAGGTCTGGCTGCCGCGGGAAGCCGCCAAGGCCAGGCCGCTGGCCGAGCCGACGATCGCTTCCCTGGCCAAGGTGACAGCTTCGGGCGGGACGGGCGTCGATTCCATCCACGATCAATTCGAGCCGGAGAATTCCAATGATAACTCGGTCGGCTATTTTCACTGGTGGCCGAAGAAAGGGACAACGGAATGGGTTCAGTATGATTTCGAGAAACCGGTCCGGGTGTCCGAAGTCGGGGTCTACTGGTTCGACGATACGGGAGGGGGGGAGTGCCGCGTGCCGGCGTCCTGGAAGGTCCTCTACAGGGACGGCGACAAGTGGCTCCCGGTCAAGGACGCGGGCGCTTACGGCGTCGAGAAAGATAAATACAACACCGTCAAATTCAGCCCGGTGAAGACTTCCGGTCTTAGGCTCGAGATCCAGCTCCAGGCGGAGTTTGCGGCCGGGCTCCAGGAATGGAAGGTGAAGTAATATGGGAGATTATTAAGGATGAAGAACATGTTTGTCAGGTTCTTCTTGGTTTTGGCCGTTGCAGGCATCGGCATCGGTCCGATGGAAATGCTGTCCACCCGGACGCTCATGCCGGAAGTGACCGTTGACGCGGCCAAGACGCTGGCGCCTATGTCGAAATACATCTATGGCCAGTTCATCGAACATTTGGGCCGCTGCATCTACCAGGGCATCTGGGCCGAGATGCTCGAGGACCGCAAATTTTACTATCCGGTCGACGATAAGGAGTCGCCCTGGAAGGCCGTCGGAGAGGCGGGGAACGTCCGGATGAACCCCATCATTCCGTACGTCGGAGTCCAGGCGCCCGAGATCCGGATCAAGGGAAATGGTGATGCGGGCGGCATCGCGCAGGCTAACCTGGCCCTCATCCCCGGAAGAGATTATGTCGGCCGTGTCGTCCTGGCGGGCGACTCCGGCGCCTCCCCAATCGAAGTGAGCCTCGTATGGGGTTCGGGCGCGAACGACCGGCAGACCGTCCGGGTCACGGAGTTCGGGACGGATTACCGGACCTTCCCGCTGGCCTTCAAGGCAGGGACGGGGACGGAGGCGGGGAGGCTTGAAATCGTGAGCCGCGGGAGTGAATCCTTCCGCGTCGGCACGGTCTCCCTCATGCCTGCGGACAACGTCCAAGGCTTCCGACCGGAAGTCCTCGAGGTCCTGAAGAAGCTTGATTCCCCAGTCTATCGCTGGCCGGGCGGCAACTTTGTCAGCGGCTACGACTGGAAAGACGGGATCGGCGACCCCGACAGGCGGCCGCCGCGGAAGAACCCGGCCTGGCTCGGCGTCGAGCACAACGATGTCGGCGTCCACGAGTACCAGACCCTCTGCAGTCTTATCGGGACCGAGCCCTACATCTCGATCAATAGCGGCCAGGGAAACGAAACGCCGGCCGCCGACATGGTTGAGTACGTGAACGGCGCGGCTTCGACGCCCATGGGAAAGCTCAGGGCGAAGAACGGTCGCGTCGAGCCCTGGGGATGCCGGTTCTGGTCCATCGGGAACGAAATGTATGGCGATTGGCAACTGGGATCCATGCCGCTCAAGGACTACATCAAGAAGCACAACCGGTTCGCCGCGGCCATGCTCGCCAGAGACCCGTCCATCAAGCTGGTCGGCGTGGGAGCCACCGGCGAGTGGGACGAGGGCATGATGTCCGAGTGCGCGAACGCCATGGACCTCATCAGCGAACACTTCTACTGCCAGGAAGGCCCGGACCTCCTGAGCCACGTCAACGAGATCCCGAACGAGATCCGGCGGATCGCCGACGCCCACCGGGCTTATCGGAAAACCATCCCCGCCCTCAAGGGCAAGGACATCCGGATCGCCCTCGATGAATGGAACTACTGGTACGGGCCGCATCTTTACGGCGAGCTGGGGACGCAGTATTTCCTGAAGGACGCCCTGGGCATCGCGGCCGGGATCAACGAATACGCCCGGCAGAGCGACATCATCTTCATGGCCAATTACGCCCAGACCGTGAATGTCATTGGCGCCATCAAGACGAACAAGACTGAGGCGGTCCTGGATTCGACAGGCGTCGTCCTCGCGTTTTACCGCGAGCGGTTTGGGACGCTTCCCGTTAAGGTGAGCGGGGCGGCCGCGCCGCTCGACGTCATGGCGACCTGGCGGGAAGGAAAGAAGGTCCTGACGGTCTCCATCGTCAACTCGACCCACGAGAA
Organism: uncultured Eubacteriales bacterium; assembly: GCA_964607985.1. Classification (GTDB taxonomy): domain Bacteria; phylum Acidobacteriota; class Aminicenantia; order Aminicenantales; family Saccharicenantaceae; genus JALHVH01. Next base: position 3,680 of record CAZSMW010000438.1, on the reverse strand, counting down.
GCAGGCGCTGGCCCTGAAGATCAAGGGTGTGGACGTGCCGAAGACGGCCACGTTGTGGCTGCTCACCGGGACCGACGAGAAGGCCTGTAATGTCCCCGGCAAGGCGCCGCAGGTTGAATTCAAGGAGACAAAGGGCGCGCCGTTCGGGACGAAGCTTACCGTCCCGCCGATGAGCGTCTCCCTCTACGAACTCAAAGCAAGATAATGAACATTTTCCATGTCACTGAAGAAGCTATCATGTCCCGATTAATGAATTCGGCGATGAGGGGTTTGCCGCCCGGCTCATCACCGTCGCTAAGATGCCAGAAGCCGTCTTGTCGAGCCTGGAGATCCAATGACTGACAGCTTCCGTGATAACGGAGCCTGTTTTGTCTGTGGGAGCGGGAATTCCGTCGGACTCAATCTTGCGTTCAGGCTAGACCCGGAGAACGACTGTGCCCGGGCTGAGGTCATCTTCCCCGCCCACTTTCAGGGATGGGAGGGAGTCGTGCACGGCGGCCTCCTGGCCACCGTCCTGGATGAAGCGATGATCAAGGCCGGCCAAGCCAAAGGGATCGCTTGCGTCACGGCTGAGATCACCGTCCGTTTCATAATGCCGGCCGCGACGGGTCAAGAGTATGTTATCAAAGGAAGGATCATTGAGGATAAGGGAAAATTCATTATCGCCGAAAGCGAAGCGTTGGATTCTTCCGGAACGCCCGTCGCCCGTGCTTCGGGAAAGCTCTTCAGGGTCCGGGCGAGTCGGCTGGACGTCTGAACTCGGCCAGGCCGGCGGTTATGACGGATTCTTCGTGCGGGGGCTAAGCCGGAACCTGGCCTTGGCCCTGTCCATCCTTTCTAATGTATAATTTATCTGAAGATCATGGATATCGCCCTTTAGTTTCCTTCAAGGAGAGCCCGATGACGAAAAGAACCCCAGTCACGAGTGCCTGCCTGTTCGCCCTTGCGGCCGTCCTGGCCTTTTCCCAGGGCGGGAGCGCGGTGAAAAAGGACTACCCCATCAGGCCCGTGGACTTCACCAAGGTCCAGATCACGGATACGTTTTGGGCGCCGAAGATGAAGACGAACCGGATCGTGACCATCCCCTTCGCCATGAAGAAGAACGAGGAGACGGGGCGTGTCGACAATTTCCGGAAGGCCGCGGGGTTGATGAAGGGGGCGTACCGAGGCAAACGCTACAACGACACGGACGTCTACAAGGTCATTGAAGGCGCATCGTATTCCCTGTTCCTCCACCCCGACCCGACGCTCAAAAAAGAACTCGACGACCTGATCAAGCTCATTGGGGCGGCCCAGGAGCCGGATGGCTATCTTTACACGGCCCGGACTGTGGATCCAAAGAACCCGGCCCCGGGGGCCGGCCCAGAACGATGGTACTATCTCAGGGGAAGCCACGAACTCTACAATTCCGGCCACATGTTCGAGGCGGCCGTCGCCCATTATCTGGCTACGGGCGAGAAGAGCTTCCTCGAGATCGCCGTCAAGAACGCCGACATGCTCGTCCGGACCTTTGGCCCGGACAAACGGCGCGACATACCCGGCCACCAGGAGGTCGAGATCGGGCTGGCCAAGCTCTACCGGGTGACCGGAAACGCGAAGTACCTGGAGCTTGCGAAATTCTTCCTGGACCAGCGCGGGCTTCCGCACGAGGGACATCTTTACCCCGGCGATTCGCCGTTCGCCCTCTACAACCAGAAGGAATACATGCAGGATCACAAGCCCGTCCTCGAGCAGGATGAGGCCGTCGGCCACGCCGTCCGGGCGATGTACATGTACGCGGGGATGGCCGACGTGGCCGCGCTCGGCGGCTACCCGGAGTACGTCAAGGCCATCGACAGGCTGTGGGAGAACGTCGTCGGGAAGAAAATGTATTTGACGGGGGGCGTCGGCTCACGCGGCATCGTCGAGGGTTTCGGCGAGAACTACGAACTTCCGAATTCGGCCTATGCCGAGACATGCGCGGCCATAGGCAATGCCCTCTGGAACCAGCGGCTTTTTCTCCTCCACGGCGACGCGAAATACATCGACGTCCTGGAAAGGGTTATGTACAACGGGCTCATCTCGGGCGTGTCGCTCGACGGCATGCTCTTCTTCTACCAGAACCCGCTCGAGTCCGTCGGCGGGTACCTCCGCAGTCCCTGGTTCGAGGTGGCTTGCTGCCCACCGAACGTCACCCGTTTCCTGCCCTCCGTCCCCGGATATGTCTACGGCGTGACGGAAGACACGCTCTACGTCAATCTGTTCGCCTCGAGCACCGCGAAGATCGGCGTCGGCGGCAAGAAGGACGTCGAGGTCATCCAGGTGACCCGCTATCCCTGGGACGGTTCGGTCAAGATCGGCATCAACCCGGTCCGGGTGGCCGATTTCACGCTGGCCGTGCGCATCCCCGGCTGGGCGCGGAACGAGCCGGTCCCGAACGGGCTTTACAGGTTCGCGGACAAGAATGACCAGGCGGTGGCGATCCGACTTAACAACAAGCTCGTGACCCCGCCGATCGAGAAGGGCTACGCTCTAATTAAGAGGACCTGGAGAACAGGCGACATCGTCAGTCTATCGATCCCCATGCCCATCCGACGCGTTGTAGCCGACGAGCGGGTCAAGGATAACGCCGGCATGGCCGCCCTCCAGCGCGGCCCCATCGTCTTCTGTGCCGAAGGCGTGGACAACGGCGGGGAGGCGCTCGATATCGTTCTTCCGGACGACGCCAAGCTCCAATCCTTCTTCCGGCCGGACCTCGTCGGCGGCGTCGAGATCATCCGGGGGCAGGCGGCGTCCGTGGTCAAGTCGAAGGACGGCAAGAACGAGCTCCGGAAGCGGGCGTTTTATGCCGTTCCGTATTTCGCCTGGGCCAATCGCGGCGACGGCGAGATGACGGTCTGGTTCCCGCGGACGGAGGCCGCCGTCCGGCCCCGCAAGGGCCGTGGCAAGGTCGATCCCGTATTCTGAAGCTAAGATCTGAAGCTAAGAAAGGAGACTAATACGAACGCAATAAAAAAGTTACAATGTATGAACGGCACTGAATGCCGTCCTCAAGCCCCCGTAGCGGAGGGGGGGCCCGTCGGCTTTTTCGACGGGGGGAACCGACGGGACTGGTTCCCCGGGGTCCGGGGGAGTGAGGTCGGCTTCAGGCCGCTTAAAGTCAGATGTCAAACTATTTAATGCGTTTGTACTAATTATGGGTATGAGATACAGGTATCACCATATCGGCATTCCAACAGAGAATACGGTTGAGGGCATGGTCTACATCGAGCATCTCAAGATATACGCCACCGACCACGAGTCCAATCCTTTCGGGATTCAGTGGATGAAATATGAAAGCGGATGCCGGATACCTGAACTCGTACGCAAGGTTGCGCATGTGGCCTTCGAGGTCGAGAACCTGCAGGAAGCCTTACGAGGAAAGAAAGTCATCATCGAGCCGAATTCACCGTCCCCGGGCGTTGTCGTGGCATTTATAGAAGAGGCAGGGGCGCCCATAGAGTTTCTACAGTTTGAGAACTGCTCCCAAGATATTGAAAAATGAAGGAAAACCGGTGGCAAGATGAAAAACAACAGCAAGCGCATCCTAGTCCTGGCGTTCTCGGTTTTGGCGGTCGCTTTGGGGCCGCTGGACTCGCGTCCTCTGAGGGGTCAGGGGGCCCTTATCAATACCAGGTGTCCAGAAGGGCCAAGAGGTCGTT
>CAZSMW010000437.1:0-17199 GCA_964607985.1 uncultured Eubacteriales bacterium | reverse complement strand
CCGCCTCAGGTCGCCTTGTAGGAGCTCTTGATGGCCGCGGATCCCCCGGCCGAATATTTCTCATAAAGCTCTCTTATGCCGAAGGGGAGGTCCGGGTGATTTCGGGTCATCGGGCCGCGCTGACGGCTTTCAAGTTGTCCGTCCGCGCTCTCCAGGCGTCATTGACATGTTCCCAGCCTTGATTTATGCTTCCGTACGGTGGCGAGATGGGATAATCGATGCGAAAACGCGTCTCCAACCGGCTCAGCAGAAAACGAAATACCTATGGAGTTCAACCTGACGGCCTCCTACTGGAGCCCCGGGGTTTCGGGCGACCAGATCATCTACTTGAACAACAACCCCCTGACCGGGATCATCATCGGCAGGTTCCCGGGCGGTTCATCGGCCGCCATGAAGGACGCGTTCAATTTCAAGTATCAGAATTGGTCCGTGGGACTGACCCTGACCCTCCCCTTGAATAACTTTCAAGAGCCAGGAGCAGCAGATTTTCCTGGAGATCAAGAACGCCGTTCGCTCCGTCGAGACCAACTACAAGCGCACTCAGGCCTACCGGGTCGCCCGGGAACTGGCCGAGCAGAAACTCGCTGCCGAAGAAGAGAAGCTCAAGGTCGGACTGAGCACCAACTACATGGTCCTCCAGTACCAAAGGGACCTATCCACCGCCCGCAGCACAGAGCTCAGGGCCATCGTGGATTACAACCTCTCTACGGCTGCGCTGGACAGGGCGCTCGGCTTGAGCCTCAAGAACAAGGACATGAAGGTCTCGGATTTCGCCAGGGCGAACTGACGCGCGCCTGCCCGGTCTCTTCCATTTCGTGTGGCTTTCAATGGCCGTGATGCGCAGAAGAGGGCATGGGGAAGGGCTTTTCTTCATGAATTATGATTGACTTTTCATGATTATTGTCCTATCTTGCTAGGGGAGGATAAATTCATGGCCATACTCCAAGTCCGCGAAGTCGACGATCGGTTGTACTCTTTGCTTAAGGCTAAAGCCAAAAAGGAAAACCGATCTCTAAGCCAGGAAGTCATTTCCATCCTCGAGAACTATTTGGCCAATCCGGTGACGTTCAACAGGAATCCGACCAGAGATTTTCTTTCCTTAGCGGAGGCTTGGAGCGACAACCGACCGGCGGAGGCCATCATCGGTCAACTCAGGCGGAGTCGAAAGAACAGCAAAAGATTTGAGGCGGAGAATGTCCTATTTGATTGACACGGATATCCTGATCTACAGCCTGAAGGGCCATGAAATCGTCCAGAAGCGCTTTATCGAAAACGAAAAGATTCCCAAGTCGATTTCCGTCGTGACTTATGGAGAACTGTTATATGGGGCCAAGAAATCGACAAATAGCGAAAATAATCTGGCCGTCGTCTACCGAATCAAGGAGCTTTTTCCGATTATCGATGTCGATAAGGCCGTGATGGAAACGTTCAGCGATCTTAAAGTCAAAATACAGAAGATCGGGACCGTCATCGACGACATGGATTTATTGATCGCGGCGACCGCTTTGACCATGAATTTTATCCTGGTCACAAATAATGAAAAACATTTCCGAAAATTCGCCGGGTTGAGGCTGGAGAATTGGAGCAAAGAATAGCAGATCCCCCCGTCCGATTCGGGACAGAGATGGCTGGGCACGAGATGTCAGGCAAGTTCCTAGTTTTCGTTGAGTGCGTTCGCCCAAAGATCGATCCATTCGCGGACAAGGCGCAACGCCGTGCGGGATCCGAGATCGCCAACGACGATATTCCCTCAGAAATCGATCTTGGCGTTCCGAGTTTGGAAAAGAATGTCAATGTTGACCCTATTCAGGGAGGGGTGATAGGTTGTTGTCAGGGGCGATTATGTCATGTTGGAGAAGATCGGGGCCGGGGGGAGACAGAACGCCGCAAGGAGACCGTCATTCTGAATACGAGAGGGACATCTCGCTCCTCCCCCGCCGCCTTTTTGTTCTTGGCGACGGCGTTCCTCTGCGCCGTGTCGGCCCCGGCCTTCGGGCAGGAGAAGACCCAGAAAAAGAAAAATGAAGACGTCCGATACGATGTCTCCGTCACCGCTGTCACGATCTCCGTCACGGTCCAGGACAAGGGCGGAAAGTATATCAATGACCTGACGCAGAAGGATTTCGAGGTCTATGAAAACAACGACCGGCGGACCATCACCTACTTCAACCAGGACTCCAACGCGCCGATCAGCCTGACCGTCCTCCTGGACGTCAGCGGGAGCATGGCGCTTCTGGATAAGTTCAAGGAGAGCCGGGAAGCCCTCCGCACCCTGGTCACCTCGCTCCTCGGCCCCCGGGACGAGGTCTCTTTATTGATCTTTGCCGATGGCGAGGTTGAGGTCGCTTCGGAATTTTCGACGGACAAGGCGCCTTTCCTTTCGGTCCTGGACAAAACCGAGGCCTACGGACAGACCGCTTTAAACGATGCCGTCGCCGTATCGCCGGAATTCGCGAACAAGGGGAAAAACGAGAAACGGGCGCTCCTGCTCATCACGGACGGCATCGAGAACGACAGCCAAAGCACCCCCGACCAGGCCCTTGATATCGCTCGGCGGGTGGACGTGCCCATTTTCATCATCGGATACAAGATCCCGTTGAGCGACCAGTACCTGAAGGGGCAAAAACGCGCTCCCGACCTGACCGCCCGCGGGATCGTGGCCACTCTCGACAGGTTTTCGCAGGCAACCGGGGGGAAGGCCTATTTCCTGAAAGAGCCCCGAGAACTGACGCAGACGTTGAGAGAGGTCTGTGCGGAACTGAGCCACCAGTACATCATCGGCTACACGTCCTACGTGAATGGCGGCAACGAGTACCGGAGGATCGGGGTCGTCACGCCCCGTAAAAAATATAAAGTGAGGACCCGTCAGGGTTATTGAAACGAATATTAATGAGGATGGAGGCCACAGATAAGGCCCACGCAAAACGGAAGAGAACCGGACTATCAATTCGCGGCAATTTGTATTATAATATTAGTTTAGGGACCAAAAAACATTAAAACGGAGGTCAACATGAAAAAGAACCGGATCATCATCTTTCTCGCCGGGGCGATCGTCCTGGTGGGCCTGATCGCCTCGACCGGCTGTGCCACCAAGAAGTTCGTGGAGAGCGAGATGAACGCGATCGACCAGAAGGTCGAAGGGATCGGGACGGAGGTCGAGGCCAATCAGAAAAGGCTCAAGGAACATGACGAGCAACTGGCTTCGATCGGCACCCTCATCACCCAGCAAGATGCCAAGCTGAACGCGGTCGACGGTAAGATCGCCGATGTTAAGAAGTTCGCCCGCGGGACGCTGCTCTTCCAGGAGACGCTCAGGAACAACGATGCCAGGTTCAAGTTCGGGGTCTATGAGCTCAACGACGAGATCAAGGCGGCGTTGGACAAGTTCGTCGAGATGCTCATCAGCCAGGATAAGGGCCGGTATCTCGAGATCCAGGGCCACACGGACAACATAGGCGAGGAGTCCTTCAATCTCCTGTTGGGGAAGAAAAGGGCCGACGCGGTCATGGATTATCTCTACAAGACGCACCACATCCCCTTGCACAGGATGGAGGTCATCAGCCTGGGGAGCTCCGTGCCCGTGGCCGACAACAAGACCCGCGACAGCAGGGCCCAGAACCGGCGCGTGGAGATCTTGGTTTACGAATGAATTAAGACCTCTTCGATTCGAACCAGCCGTAGAGCGCTGGAATAACAACCAAAGTCAGGAGCGTCGAGGTCACGAGCCCGCCCATAACGACGACGGCCAGCGGCTTCTGGATCTCCGAGCCGGGCCCCTGCGCGAACAGGAGCGGGATAAGACTGAAGATCGTGATGGAGGCCGTCATCAGAACCGGCCGGAGCCGGCGCGCGCAGCCCTGGACGATGGCCTCTTGAAGGGGAAGGCCGTCGGCGTAGATCTGGTGGATGTATGAGACGAGCACGAGCCCGTTGAGGACGGCGATCCCGAACAGGGCGATGAACCCGACCGAAGCCGGCACCGACAGGTAGAGACCGGACAGATAGAGCGAGACGACCCCTCCGATGAGCGCAAAAGGCAGATTGATGATGACCAGGACGGACAGGCGCATGGAGCCGAAGGTTACGAAGAGCAGAAAAAGGATGAGCCCGAAGGTCAGGGGGACGATGAGCATCAGCCGCTTCATGGCCCTTTGCTGGTTCTCGAACTGGCCTCCCCAAGTGACATAATAGCCGGACGGGAGTTTGACCCGGGAGGCGATCTTTTGCCGGGCCTCCCGGACGAAGCCGCCGATGTCTCGGCCCGAGATGTTGCACTCGATGCCGACGCGGCGCCGGCCATATTCCCGGCTGATCTGGACCGGGCCCTCCACTTGACGTATGGCCGCCAGCCCGCCCAGAGGGACGTTGTAGCCGAGGGGCGACCCGACCAGGATGTTCTCCAGGCTTGGGATGGAGTTCCTGTTCTCCTCCGGGAACCTGACCGTGACATCGAAGTATTTTTCCCCTTCGAAGATCCGGGTGGCCGGCTTGCCGCCGACGGCCGTCTCGATGATGGATTGAACGTCATCGACACTGATGCCGTGGCGGGCGATCTTCTCCCTGTCGATCTCGATCGAGACGTAGGGCTGTCCTGAGCCCCTCTCGACCACGAGGTCCCGGACGCCGTGGATCGAGGAGACGACCTTGGCGATCTCCTCGGACTTTTCCTTGAGGACGTCCAGGTCTTCGCCGAAGAGCTTGATGATGATCTGGGCCCTCGTCCCGGCCACCAGCTCGTCGATCCGGCAGGCAATGGGCTGGCTGAAGGTAAAGGCCATCCCCGGGAAAGCCGACATGGCGTCGCGCATCTTGTTCGTCAATTCTTCGCGGGTCTTCGCGGAGGTCCATTGCTTCCTTGGCTTGATGGTCCCGACATAGCCGGTCTTCTCGACGCCCCTGGCCTCGAGGGCGATCCCCGTCTGCCCTGTCCGCGAGACGATGGTCACGAGTTCGGGGAACGTCTTGAGGACGCGTTCCACCTCGCGACTGATCTCGACGGACTTGTCGAGGGAGATCCCCGCCAGGAGCTGGATGTCCATGTCGAAGGCGCCTTCGTCCATGACCGGGATGAACTCCGTCCCGAGCTTGGGGATGAGTGTCAGGGAAAGGCAGAGGACGACGAGCGCCGCAGCCAGGACCGGAAACCGGTGTCCCAACGCCCACCGCAGGACCGGCAGGTAGGCTTTCTTAGCGACGTGAATGATCGGGCTCCTCTTTTCAGGGGCCGGTTTCAGGACGAGGAGGCAGATGACCGGGATAACGAAAATGGAAAGAACGAGCGAGGCGAGGAGGGCGATGGACACGGTCACGGCCAGCGGCGCGAACATCTTCCCCTCGATCCCCTGCAGGGTCATGATGGGAATGAAGGTCAGGGCGATGATGAGCTCGCCGAAGATGCTCGGTTTCCTCACCTCGAGGACGGCCTTGAGCACCGTGGAAAGCCTGTGCCCGGCGGCACCTGTTTCGGAGAGATGTTTTTGGACATTCTCCACCTGGATAATCGTGGCATCGATGATCATGCCGACGGATATGGCCAGGCCTCCGAGCGACATCAGGTTGGCCGAAAGGCCCGCCAGCTTCATGACGATGAACGTGGCCAGGGCGGCCAGGGGAAGCGCCAGGATGACGATCAGCGAGCCCCGGAAATTCCTCAAGAAAAGGTAAAGGACGAAGATGACGAAAAGGGCGCCCACGAAAAGGGCCTCGGAAACGGTGTGGACGCTCTGCTTGACGATGTCCGACCTCTTGTAGAAGGGGACGATCCTCACGCCTTGCGGCAGGACCCGGCCGGCGTTGATGTCCGCAACCGTGTTCTCGATGAGCCGGACGACCTCGCGGCTGTTGGCGCCGCGGAGCATCATCGCGATCCCGCCGACGACTTCCTTTTCGCCGTTCATCACGGAGGCGCCCTGGCGGACGGCGGTCCCCGTCGTCACTTCGGCCACGTCCCGGATGAGCACGGGCACCCCGCCCTCGGACCTCAGGACGATCAGCCGGATGTCCTCCACGTTCCGGAGCAGTCCGATGCCGCGGACCAGGTATTGCCGGGAGGCTTTCTGGATGATGTTTCCGCCGACGTTCTGGTTATTCCTTTTCAAAGCCTCGACCACCCCGCTGAGAGAGATACCGAACTTGCGCAGCTTGTCAGGGTCGACTTGGACGTGATATTGGCGGAGATAGCCGCCGAAGGAGTTGACCTCGTTGACTCCGGGGATGGTTTTAAGGAGTGGGCTGATTGTCCAATCCTGGAGGGTCCGGAGCTCCGTCAGGCGCTCGACGTCGTCTTCCTTCCCGGCGGCGGTCCCGCCCTCGAGCGTGTATTGGTAGATCTCTCCCATGGCCGTGGCCACCGGCCCCATGGCGATCTCCACGCCTTCCGGGACCCGTTCCTTCGCTTCGATCAATCGCTCCAGGACCAGCTGGCGGGCGAAGTAGATGTCGACCCCGTCCTCGAAGACGGCGGTGATCACAGACAGCCCGAATTTGGAGATCGAACGGAGGTCCACCAGGCCGGGCAGACCGCGCAGGCCCGTTTCCACAGGATAGGTGATGAACTTCTCGACCTCGAGCGGTGAGCGGCCGGGCGCGGAGCTCAAGATCTCAACCTGGATGTTGGTCACGTCCGGAAACGCGTCGATGGGCAGCCTCAAGAACGAATAGACTCCGACCGCGGCGATGATGATGACGCAGACGGCGATAAAGAGTTTCTGCCTCAGCGAAAAAGAGATGAGTCTTTCGATCATGTCACTCGACCTCCAGGCTTTTCTTGAGGAGCTCGGACTTGAGCAGGAAGGCCCCTTCGGCGACGAAAGTCTCGTCCGCGGCGAGCCCCCTGACGATCTCCAGACGCCCGTCGACGAGCCCGCCCGTCCCGACCTCGCGCCATGCGAACGTGTTCTGACCTGCGGGGACGAAAATGACCTTCTTGTTCTCCAAATCCTGGACCGCACCTTCGGGGATGAGGACAGCCTCCCTCTTCGAAGCGGACGTCAGGACGACATCCGCGTACATCCCCGGCTTGAGCAGCCCCTCGGCGTTGGGGGTTTCCACGCGGCAGACCACGGTCCGGGTCTTCTCATCGAGCGCGGGGTCGATCAGGGCGAGCCGGCCCTTGAACTCCCTGCCGGGGTAGGCCTGCACACGGACCGCGGCCTCGCATCCGGGCCCGATCCCGGCCAGATCCTTCTCGAAGACATGGACGTGGACCCAGAGGAGGGAGAGGTCCGCCGTTCGGAACAGGCTCGCACCCGTTTCTACATAATCCCCCCGCACGACGGGGCTAGCGATGATGGTTCCCGACGACGGGGCCCGCACGGGAACTAGGATTTGCGGAGAGATCGGGTCCTCAACGGACTTCAGGTCCTCGTCGTTGAGCCCGTAAAGGAGGAGCTTATTCCGGGCTGACCCGAGAATGGCGTCGGCCTGGGCGGCTTCTTCGGACGACCCGTGTTTCAGGACGTTGTCGCGCTGGATACGGGCCTGGACGAGCTCCGCACGGGAGGCGAGGAATTCGGGGCTGTAGAGGGTCAGGAGGACCTGCCCGGCCTTCACCCGGTCTCCCGGATAAGCGGTGATCTCCTCCACTCTGCCGGCGATCCGGGCCGTGACGTGAAAATAGCGCTTTTGGTTGAACGCGACCTCCCCGGCCGCCCGGACCTTGAGCGGGAGGGATTCGAGTCGGGCCGTCTGGACGTTGATACCGGCGATCTTCACGGCGTCATCGTTGAGCGTAACCGTCAGGGAGAGCATCTCCTCCCCCGCTTCCACTCCGGGGTCCCCGGTCTGCCTAGCTTTGCACGCGCCGATCAGGACCGCCAGGGTCATCATGAGGATCGTGGTCTTTGTCATGCGTCTGTTCATCTTGAGCCTCCTCGCTCATTCGCCGTCTTCGCCCGCGGCCTCGAGGTCGGCGGCGGAAACGAGATAGAGATAAAGGGCTTTGAGGTATTCGAGCTGTGTGGTCCGATAGGTCCGGCTGATATCGAGCAGGTCGAGGGCCTCCGTTTTGCCCAGCCCGTAGCTCGTCAGGCTGAGCTGCAGTTCGCTTTCGACCTCGGAGAGGAGCTTCTCCTCGAAGACCTTGACCTGCTCCGCCGCGGTCGTCACGTTCGAATAGGCCTCCTCGATCCGGGCCAGGAGCCTTTTCTCGGCTGAGTCCTGGGAAAGAGCCTCGATGTCCTTTTCGGCCGCGGCTTCGATGATCTCCCCTTTCTGCTTCTTCCACCAATAAAGGGGGACCGTGACGCCGACGGCGAAACCCCAGGCGTTCGCCCTGAGGCTCGGGGAGAAGAGCCCGACCGAGAAGTCGGGCAAGAGGTTTTTTCGGGAGAGCGACAGGCCGGCGATCGCCCGCTCAAGCTTGAGTCCGGCGATCTTGAGGGAAGGCCGTGTGCTCAAGGCCTCTTTTCGGACAGCCGCCAGTTCGACGGCCGGAGGAACATAGGCCAAGTCGGTCGTGAGTTCCAGGGGCTCGTCCCCTCTCCGTCCGATGAGGATGTTCAGCCGGACCTTGTCGGTCCTGAGCCCGTTCCGTGCCTCCAACAGCTCGTTCTGGGCCCGAGCTTTCTCGACCCTGGCCCGGAGGATGTCGAGGTAGGGGACGGAGCCGGCCTGGTACCGGGCGGCCGCGGTCTCGATGAACCGGTCGAGAAGGGCGAGCGTCCCTTCCAGTGAGGAGATCGTTTTGGAACTCAGGACGGTCTTGTAGTAGGCCCGCTTAGCCTCGGCCCCCACGACGAGCTTGGCCCTTTCGACCTCGAGCAGGGCAATGCGCTCCCCGTATTTTCCCACCCGGCTGCGGAGCGCCCGCTTTCCGGGAAATTCGAGCGACTGTTGGATACCGAAGCTGATCTCTTTTTCGCCCGCGATCTTCGAACGATGTCCCAGACCGAGCCCCTCGTCGCTGAAGAGGACCTCCGGGTCGGGGATCGCCTCCAGCTGGAGCTTCCGGCCGAGAGACGCTTCCGCCTCCTTGAGGGCGGAGAGGACCCTGGGGTTGCTCTTCAGGGCGGCCGCGACGGCCTGTTCAAGCGTGAACGGGTCATCGCCGGGCGACGGGACAACCGCGATCATGATCCATAATATTCCTATGATGAACATAAAGCGTCTCATTTTGACCTCCGAGCCGGATGGGAATAAAGACAAAAGGCGCGGGAGAGGACGAAGGCTCAATCGGGTGGGTGAAAGATGTTCTTGATGAACCCGGGGATGACAGCCAATTCCCCTGACCAGGATAGGCTCGTGATCAACTTCGGGAACGGGGATACGGCCGCCGCCGACACCGGTTCGGTGACCGTCAACGAGAAGTGAAGGGGATTGCAAACGCCCTGGAGCTCTTCGTGACAGAAGAAATCATGAGAGATCGTGTTGAGGCAGAAGAGAACAAGGACGAAGCCGAGGATGGGGACCGCGGAAGCCGGGAATCCGTAGCGTCTGCGCATGTCGATCAAGCGCCCATCTTATGCGACAAACCGTGGAATGTCAACAGAATAGCAGCGGGCTTCGGGACGAACTGGAAAGAGGACGGACAAAAAGTTAGAATGAGCATATGGTCGTCCGGCGGTCGGGTCCCGTGTTCCTCCTTATCCTTCTTGCCGCCTGTTCGGGAACTCGGAGCGAAGGGCCGCGCAACATCATCATACTTTGCGCCGGAGACAGCATCACCGAGCAAGGGTACCCCCGCTTCCTCAGGGAGTCGCTCCGGTCAGATGGCGTGAAGGCCCGGGTCCGGAACTACGGCCGGAGCGGGAACACGTCAGCTGAATACTTGGGCTTCCTCAAAGGCAACATCGACACGCTCCGGAGTGAACGGCCCGACATCGTCCTCGTCGAGCTCGGGACAAATGACGTCCGGGTGGATGGAGACCGGATCTCCCTGGAGGAGTTCGAGAAGAATATCCGGGAGATTGTCGGTATTTTCCGGGATTTCAAAACCAGGTCGGGTGACCGGCCCTCGATCTTCCTGGCCGCCATCCCTCCTGTCCCCGGCGGCACGGCGTTCCCCTTCGGTCCGGAATCCGGCCAAAGAGTGACCGCCGAGATCAACCCCGCCGTCAAGGCCGTTTGCAGGGAGACACAAGCCGTTTTCGTCGATAATTATTCGCTTTTCGCGGCCTCCCCCGGCCTTCTGCCCGGCGTCCACCCCAATCCTGAAGGCTACAGGGCGATGGCCCGGAACTGGCATGAGACCATGAAGCCCCTGATCGCCCGGCTGGTCCGCTGAGAAGAAAGAATCCTATCCGCAATTTTGGAGAGAGATTTTGGTTTGCATTTTGCTGAAAACCGTGTTAGCATAATTTCCAAACGGGCAAATTTTCTGATTCAGCAAAAACCATGGAGAGAGAATTCATGAACAGGAAACTCATCCGACCCAATCTGTCTGAGATTAAGGATAAGATGAACCGGGAGAAGGACGGCGACAAGCGGAAGATGCACCCGCCTACGGACACGTTCGCCGAGAATTATTACTACCTCAAGCAGATGAACAAGAAAACCCCGATGGCCGTCGTCTTCACGGACGGCGAGGTCGTCGAGGGCACTATCGAGTGGTACGACCGCAATTGCGTCAAGCTCAACCGCGACAACGCTCCGAACTTGCTCGTTTATAAGAGCCATATCAAGTACATCTACAAGGCCGGCGAGCCCATGGAGTCCGCCGAGAGCGAAGAGAAAAAGAAAAGATGACCCTTCCCGCGATCGGGATCTCTCTCGGTGATCCCGGGGGCGTGGGGCCCGAGATCATCCTCAAGGCTCTTTCCGAGCGTGCCTCGCTTCCCGAAGCCCGGTATATCGTTTTCGGGGGAAGACCTATCCTTGAGGAGGCGGCAGAGGCCCTCGGCCTTCGACCGGACCTCATCACTTGGGAGAACGGAGAGCTTCCGTCCGGTCCCGGTCTTTTCTTCCGGGATGTCGGGGGTTCTCCGGTCGAGTTCGTAAAAGGGAAAGCTTCTGCCGGGAACGGCGAAGCTTCGTTCCTCTTCTTCAAAGCGGCCGTCAAGATGGCCCGTCTAAGCCTTCTCAATGCTGTCGTCACGTCCCCGATCTCCAAAACGTCCTGGCACCTGGCCGGCCTAAGCTGGCGGGGCCACACCGAATACCTGGAAAGTCTTTTCCCCGGGGCGATCATGACCTTCTGGTCGGAGAGATTGCGGGTCGCCCTCCTCAGCCACCATCTTCCCTTGCGGGAGGCCATAGAGCGCGTCAAAAAAGGGACGCTTCTTGATTTCTTCCGAAACCTACATCAAAGCCTGGGCAGGATAAAATCCGGTGTCCGGGAGCTTCTGGTTGCCGGGCTGAACCCGCATGCCGGCGAAGATGGTTTCCTGGGCACGGAAGAGGAAGATGAGATTAGACCGGCGGTCGAGGAAGCCCGGCAGGAGGGACTTGCCATCAGCGGCCCGTTCCCTCCGGATACGATTTTCCTCAAGGCCATCGACTGCCCCGAGAAGATGGTCATTGCTCTCTACCACGACCAAGGGCTCATCGGCTTCAAACTGAAGGCTTTCGAAACCGGAGTGAACGCGACCCTGGGGATGCCCTTTATCCGGACATCTCCCGACCACGGAACGGCTTACGATATCGCAGGCAAGGGCGTCGCTGATCCCCGAAGCCTGATCGCGGCCATCCGGATGGCCGTCGAGTTATCTTAGCCTTTTCTTGATTTCGGCCCTGATCTCGCGGTCGGTGTCTCTCTTTTTTAGAACATCCCGTTTCTCGTATTCTCTCTTGCCGCGGGCGAGACCCAGCTCGATCTTGACCTTTCCCCGGTCATTGAACATAACCTTGGTCGGGACCAGGGTCAGTCCGCGCTCCCGGATCTTTCCCGTAAGACGCCGGATCTCCCGCTTGTGGAGGAGGAGGCGACGCACCCGGAGGGGGTCGTGGTTGAAGATGTTGGCCGCTTCATAAGGGCTTATGTGGCACTTGACCAGGACGATGTCGCCGTCTCTCAGCTCGGCGTAGCTCTCTTTGAGGCTGATCCGTCCTTCCCGGATCGCCTTGACCTCGCTTCCAACGAGGGAGATGCCTGCCTCGAAGCTTTCCAGGATTTCGTAGTTGTGATAAGCGGTCTTGTTGGTGGCAACGATCTTCATACGGGCGGACTCTCCGTTTCCTTCCCGGGAACGACCCTGATGAGGCCGATATGCCGTTTGTTCATCTTTTCGGCAATGAATTGCCGGCCTTCGAACTCGAAGGACTCCTTTTCCCGCGGGATCCGGCCGAACTCGTACAGGAAGAATCCGGCCAGGGTCGTATAATCGTTCTTCTCCGGCAGCCTTAGGGGGAGCTTCTCGTTGATCTCCTTGACGGCCGAGGAGCCCTTGATGACGAAAACGCCTTCTGCGGGCCGCGTGAACCATTCTTCGAATTTGTCGTCGTGCTCGTCCCGGATGTCCCCAACGATCTCTTCGATAATGTCCTCCATGGTGACGATCCCCTCCATGTTCCCGAACTCGTCCACGACGAAGGCCATGTGAACGGCGTTTTCCTGCATCTGAAGCATGACTTTTTCCATGGAGGCCGATTCCGGGACGAAGAATGGTTTGCGCAGGATGGACCGGATGCTGAAGACTTTATGGTCCATGATGAACGGAATGACGTCCTTGGCGTGGAGGAGACCTTCGACGTTGTCCATCCTTCCCCGGTAGACGGGATACCTCGAGAACCCGGCCGAGCGGATGGCTTCCTGGACCTGGTCGAACGTGGATTCAACCTCGATGGCCTTGACCTGGGGCCTGGGGACGAGGATTTCCTTGACCGGACGTGACCCGATATCCAGGATCCCGGAGATCATCTTCCGGCGCGGCAAGGACAGGCCCCGAACGCCCGCGCTGAGCAGGACGCGGACCTCTTCTTCGCCGAGGCCTCCCGCAATCCTTTCCGACCTCCCGCGAGTGGAGGGGAAGAGGAGCCTGGAAAGGAACGAAAAGACCCGGACCAGGGGGCTGAACACCGCCATCAGGAAGCGGACGGGTCGAACGAACAGAAAGGCTGCTTTAATGGGATTATGGGCGGCGTAAGTCTTGGGGTTGATTTCCCCGAAGAAAAGAAGAAGGATGGTCGTCGTCAGGGTGGCCAGGAGCACAGCCTGGTTTTTGTTGGGGACCAGGGAGACGAAGACGTAGGTTGCCACGGACGCCGCCGCGGCGTTGACCAGGGTGTTGCCGATCAGGATGGTGGCCAGGAGCCCGTCGATACGGCCCAGGACCTCGCGGACGAGCCGGGCCTTCTTCGAGCCTTTGTTCTCCATGGACTCAAGGGTGTAGGGATTAGAGGCCACAAACGCCGTCTCCGAAGAGGAGAAAAAAGCGCTGAGGGCAAGGAACAACAGAAAAAGCAATAGGGCGGACAGGAACATTTCCGGTCAGATGTCCAATCGGGGCTTGACGTCCTTGAAGCAGCGGGACAGGGTGCCGATGATCTTATGCTCGACCCTGGTGCAGGAGTCGCAGGAGGCTTCGGAAATCTCGGTGACGATGAGCTCCTTGGCTCGCTCCATCATTTTTTTCTCCCGGAACGACAGCTGCTTGATCAGGCTGAGATAGAAGAGGCTCTTGAGAACAAGGGCCATGTCCAGAAGCGTCCCGGTTTTCATAAGGTTGATGTGCTCTTTGTAACGGCCTTTCCAGTTCATGGTGATGTCGACGGACCCGTTCCTCATGAAGTGGAAGACTTTCTTGATGGAGTCCTCGGCAATAGGCCTGCGGATGCCCATTTCTTCGGCAGTCGCGTAAGGGATGAGGACGAGGGTATTGTTGTTGAGGATCCTGACGTGAAAAACCTTGAACTTTTCCCCGTTGTAGGTCCCGACTTGGATATCCTCGACGATGCCGATGCCTTGATTGGGATAAATGACCTTATCCCCGATCTTCAATGAATTCATTCGGATTTCATTATACCCGAACAGCGTCCGGGGGTCAATGTTTATCCTGGGGGCTCTTGACAGATAACTCACTCTTTATTAATATAGTTGCCTTGACAGTGAAGGAAGTCGTATGCCATGAAGAGAACATTTCAGCCGAACAACAGAAGGCGCAAGAAAACGCACGGGTTCCGGGTCCGCATGAAAACCGCAGGCGGCCAGAAAGTCCTCAAGAGCCGAAGGGGCAAGGGTAGGAAAAAATTGTCCGTTTGATGGATGAGCGCCTCACTCCTCAGGAGAGGATCCGAAAGAAAAAGGAATTTTTAACCTTATACAAGACGGGCAGCCGTTACCGAGGAAGATATTTTCATCTTGTCTATCGCGCCAATTCTTTCGAGTTTCCCAGGTTGGCCGTCGTCGTCAGCAAGAAAGTCGGCAACGCCGTTACGAGAAATAAGATAAAAAGACGGATTCGAGCGCTATTTCGCAGGAACAAGCCTCAGTTCAAGAAGCCCATGGACGTCGTCCTCATCGCCAAAATAGAGATCCTGGACCTTTCCGTGTCCGATCTGGCCGCGGAGTTCTTTTCGGCCCTGGAAAGGATCTTCACGGAACATCCGGCCCGATGAAGCCTATCGCCTCGGCCCTGATCAGGATCTATAGAAAGGTTCTCTCCCCGTTCCTGGGAAACCACTGCCGTTATTATCCCACGTGTTCAGCTTATACCGATGAAGCCATATGGAAATACGGCTTTCTGAAGGGCATATTTCTTGGGGGGAAAAGGCTCCTTCGGTGCCATCCTTTCCACGCGGGTGGGGTCGATCCAGTCCCTTAAGAGGTTGATATATGGAAAAACGACTCGTCATTGCCATCGTCCTTTCGATCCTGGTCCTGGTCCTCTGGCAGGTACTCCTGGTCAAGAAACCTGAACCCGTTCAGGGGATCGATCAGTCCCCGATGACCGCGGCGCCTGGGCCGGCGGCCCTGGAGAAGGCGGCGCCCCTTTCTCCGGAAAAGGAACAGGCGGGGTCGACGGCGGCTCCGGCCGTGGTCCTTCAGCCGGTCGCGTCCGGGGCCGAAGAAAAGGTCGTCATCGACACCTCCCTTTACCGGGCCGAATGGAGCAACAAGGGCGGTGTCCTGCTCAGCTGGCGGCTAAAAAAGCACAAGAACGACAAGAAGGAGGAGTTGGAACTCGTCCCGCTGAAGGCTCTGGAGACCGGGATGTTCCCTTTCGCCCTCAGCACCGAGGACGCCGCCCTTGCCGGCGCCGCCAACGCCGCCTTTTACAAGATGACGGCCGGGACCACTTCCTTGCAGGACGGCCAAAAGGGGGAGGTCAGGTTCGAATATTCCGACGGAAAGAACTTTAAGGTCGAGAAGATGTTCGTTCTGACGGGTGGGACCTACGACGTGGGGATCGAGGTCCATGCCTGGAAGGGCGGGCAGGAGGTGGAGCCCGGGCTCCTTTGGGGTCCGGGGATCGGGAACCCCTCCCCCGCCGAGCTGAAGCAGAGGTTCAGTTCCAGCACGGGCGTGGCCGTCCTCTCTTCAGGCAAGGTGTTCCGTGTCGACGAGAGGAAGTACAAACCGGAACAGAGCACGTTCAACTTCGCGGACTGGGCGGCCTACGAAGAGAACTACTTCACCGCCCTGTTCGTCCTGGCCCCGCAGAAGGGGACAGCGGTCTTCCGGAAGGAGATCAAGGACAACGCCGCGAGCTTCTACCTGGCCGTCAACCGGCCCCAACGGGCCTTCATCGGCCCGAAGGACTTCGACATCCTCAAGGCCTATGGCCATGACGCTAAGAAGATCATCAACTTCGGCTTCTTCGGAGCCATCGCCGAGATCCTTCTCGTCTCCATCAAATTCTTCCACAAAGGGGTGCCGAACTGGGGCATCGCCATCATCATCATGACCTTTATCATCAAGATCATCTTCTTCCCGTTGACCTACAGCTCGATGAAGTCGATGGCCAAGATGCAGGAGCTCCAGCCTAAGATCAAGGCCCTCCGGGCGAAGTACAAGAAGGCCAAGCAGGACATCGAACAGCGCCGCCAGATGAACGAGGAGATGATGCGCCTCTACAAGGAGCACGGGGTGAACCCCGCCGGCGGCTGCCTGCCCCTTATCATCCAGCTGCCCGTGTTCTGGGGCGTCTTCCGGATGCTGGTCGTGGCCGTCGAGTTCCGCCAGAGCCCGTTCGCCTTCTGGATCAAGGACCTCTCCGTCAAGGACCCTTACTACATCACTCCCCTTCTCATGGGGGCGACCCAGTTCATCCAGCAGAAGATGACCCCGAGCTCGGCCGACCCGTCCCAAGCCCGGATGATGATGATCATGCCCGTGATCATGACCGTCTTCTTCTTGAACTTCCAGAGCGGGCTCATCCTTTATTGGCTGACCCAGAACGCCCTGCAGATCGCCCAGCAGGCTATCATGAACCGGATGATGAACAAGAAAAAGGGAGAGATCCATGGAAAACGAAGAAAAGATTGAGATCAAGCCCGAGGAGAAGCCGGAATTCAAGGGCCGAAACCTCGAGGACGTCATCAGCCTGGCCGAGCACGTTCTCAAGATCCCACGAGAGCAATTCAACTACGAGATTGTTACGGAGAAAACCAAGCTTTTCGGTACGAAGACCAAGGAGATCGTCATCCGGGCCTGGCCTAAGAAGGAGTCCGAGGAGAACGCGGCGGCCGATTTTCTGGCCAGGCTCATGCCGGTCTTCCCGCTCGAGCTGACCTACGAACTCAAGAGAAGAAACGACATCATTTACGTCATCTTCGGCGGCGAGGACAAGAATCTGCTCCTGAGGAACGAAGGCGCGCTTCTCCTTTCCCTCCAGCACGTTCTGAACAAGGTCTCTCCCATCAAGGTCCAGGTGGACTGCGATTTCTTCAGAAAGCGCAAGGAGAAAATGCTGCAGGAGTACGGATTGCAGGTAGCCCAAGAGGTCCGGCAGAGCGGCAGGGATGAGGTCCTCGACTTCATGAATCCCTATGAGCGACGCCTCATCCATATCGCTGTCAATCAGGTTCCCGGCATCACCAGCGAAAGCATCGGCGACGGATTCCTGAAAAAGATCAAGGTTTTCCTGCTGCCGAGATAAGGCCCGATATTTAAATTCGCTGAAGGAAATCCATCCTCCGACCTCTGCCGGAGACACTAACCGGCAGTCCCCTCCTATCCATAGCGGAAGTAAATCGCCGGCCGCTCGGCGATGTCAATGACAACGAAAAATGCGAAAATCGATCCCGAAAAGCCTATGGGGACGGTAGAAATATTCCCCGCTCTCTTCGGCCGCACTCATGGAGCTGCAAACTCGTCTCCTTGAG
>CAZSMW010000436.1:0-1820 GCA_964607985.1 uncultured Eubacteriales bacterium | reverse complement strand
CTGCTTCCGCGGCACACCCGACGAAGCCGAGAAAGGTTTTCAGCGTTACGATGAGCACCGCACCCGGATGAGGACCGCCAAAGAGAAGGGCGCCCTCGGGATCATCTATATCTATGATGAGGCCCTCTCCAATCCCAACGGGGACTGGATCGAGGGTTTCACCCCGGCCATGATCACCGAGAAGGCCGCCGACCTCATCTTCAAGGAAAAGGGCGGAAGCTCCGCCGAGCTGAAGAAGGCCCTTTCGACCTACAAGCGGCCGATCTCCTTCTCCCTCCGATCGAAAGCCCGGCTGGCCGTCGAATCGCGCACCTTCCCCAAAGGAACCGGCTATAACGTCGTCGGCTGGGTCGAAGGCTCGGACCCGGGGCTCAGGAAGCAGTGCCTGGTCATCGGCGGCCATTTCGACCACAACGGCACGCACATGGGACTGCTCTTCCCGGGCGCCGACGACAATGCCAGCGGCAGTGCGGCCGTCATGCAGATCGCCCAAGCTTTTACGAAACTAGGCGGGAAGCCTAAACGTTCCGTGGTCTTCGCCCTCTTCGGGGGCGAGGAGATGGGCCTCCAGGGTTCGACCTGGTTCACGGATCACGTTCCCGGGCCGTTCGAGAAGGTGGACAGCATGTTCAACTTCGACATGGTAGGCGAGGGCGACGGCATCGGGAGCAGCGCCAGCGCCGAACCGGCCGAGCTCAGGAAGGTCCTGGAAGAAGCGGACCAATACGTGAAAGTGTTGAGATACACGGGGACGATCCGGGAAGTCGGCGTCCGGGGGTCGGACTTCGCCCCCTTCTTCGCCAGGGGTATCCCCTGCATCAGCTTCTATTCGAACGGTCCGCACCTGGCCTACCACCAAACGGGCGACTCCATCTACCGCATCAATCCGGACATCATCGCCGACGCGGCCCGGCTGGCGTTTCTCAGCGCCTATAATTGGGCGGACCGCTGAAGGAAGGACATGAAGATCGCCAAGGAAGGTTTCCTCTTCATCGCGCCCCCGCTGGCCCTCGCCGTTCTTTTTCTTGGCGTGGGGTGGTGGCCCTTGGGTGTCGTCTTCCTCCTCCTCGCGGCCGCATTCGTTTTCTTCTTCCGCGACCCCGCGAGGAAAATCCCCGAGGACGAGCGCCTGGTTCTTTCGCCTGCCGACGGAAAGGTCCTCACGGTCGATACCCTCCCTTCCCATCCCGACCTCCCGGGGCCGGTCACGCGCGTCTGCATATTCCTCTCCCTCTTTGACGTCCACCTGACGAGGGCGCCGCTCACGGGCACGGTCCGCCGCGTCGATTATCATCCCGGGAAGTTCTTCCCGGCTTACAGGGACGAAGCCGGCAAGCTCAACGAGTCCAACACCCTGCTGATCCAAGGGGAGAAGCTCGCTGTTTCCCTGAAACAGATTGTGGGTGTCGCCGCCCGCCGGATCAAATGCTTCGTCCGGGCGAACGACCGCATCGTCCGGGGGCAGAAGATCGGCCTCATGTATTTCGGTTCCCGTGTCGAGATCTGCCTTCCGCCGGGGACGAAGATAAAAACCGACGTTGGCCAAAAGGTCAAGGCCGGCGAGAGCGTCATCGCCGAGGTCGAACCATGAAAGTCAAAAAAAAATACGGGGAGATGTTCCTTCTGCCGAGCCTCTTCTCCCTAACCAACCTTTTCTTCGGTTTCCTGAGCATCCATATGAGCTTCCACGGGCGTTTTCGCTGGGCCGCCTTCTGGATCATCGTGGCGGCGTTCATGGACGGGTTCGACGGCATCGTCGCCCGCGCCACGAAGACCCAATCGGACTTTGGGATCGAGCTGGACTCCCTGGCGGATGCCGT
>CAZSMW010000435.1:0-3614 GCA_964607985.1 uncultured Eubacteriales bacterium | reverse complement strand
TGCTCATCTCAGGCTGATCTCCGCATGGTCGCTGCAGCCCTTCCCCATGCCCTCCCATCACGACCATCGAAAAACGCTCCAGGAAGACTAACTGTCCAAGCCCCCAGCCCATACCAAACGTAAGAGAACCCAAAAATGTTAAGATCGTAGGTTTGACCCTCTACTTATCTTTTGCTTCGATCGTGAAGATCCTCTTTGTCGATCCTGTGATCTTGTGTTCCTCGGAGACAGGAAGACCGGGAACCCAAATGATCCGGCCGGCGGACACGAACACGGGAAGGGCGTCGCGGACTGCGAGCGGTACACCTTTCGCCCGCAGCATCTCCTTGAGCTTCTTCGAGCCCGGCGCGCCCAGCGGCCGGTAACGGTCGCCCGGCCGGCGGTTCCGGACAATGAGGGGAAACTCGAGCCGACCCTTATCTAAATAAGCCCTGCGCCGATCGTCAAAGTTTAAATTGCCGGCGGGTTCATGCTTGATCGTTGACGCCCGAAACGCCCATTCTTCCGCCCAAAGCTTGAGCGTTTTTTCCCCGTCCCAGCGGACCTCGGAGGTTTTTGCCCCGGGCCGGGAACGCTTGCGGAAGAGGAGGCCGGCTTCCCGTCTCAGGGCGAGACCCTTTCGGACGGTCTTTTCTTTCCCGTTCTTTAGCCCGAGGATGGACTCCACGTCCTCGAACGAAAATCCCCGCAGATCGCCGCACAGGTCAGACAGGAATTTCCGCACCACCCGTCGGGCGAGCGCGCGGGGAAGCGTCATGAGCCCCACGGCGTCCAAAGCAGGACAGCCGTCCGCCGAGCGGAGGAGCTCATGCCAGGCCGTTGCGGTGACTCTCTCGAGGAGCCTCTCTTCATCCCGCAAGATCATGGCCAGCCGGCCGAGATGTCTGACAACCGCGGGCTCGATCGTTTCGAGGGTCGGAAGGACGTCGAGACGGATGCGGTTCCGAAGATACCGGCGGTCGAGGTTCGTTTCATCCGAGCGGAAAGAGATCCCGCGCCGGTCCAGATAGGCCGTGATCTCCCGGCGCTCCAGATCGAGGAGCGGTCGGATGAGAAGATCGTCCGGTTTCGGGGCCATCCCCCCAAGTCCCTGGGGCCCTGTCCCTCGCAAAAGGCGCATGAGGACCGTCTCGGCTTGGTCGGTCAGCGTATGGCCGGTGGCGATCTTCGTCGCTCCCATTCGGCGGGCGGCCTTCTTCAGAAACCCGTGACGAAGCGTCCGTGCGGCTTCTTCGAGATTAAGCCTCCGACGACGGGCGTAGAGCCGGACATTTCGTGAGTCCGTGACAAAGGCCAGCTTGTATTTTTTGGCGACCGCCTTCGCATGCGCTTCATCGGCATTGGCCGACGGCCTAAGTTTGTGGTTGAAGTGGGCCAGGCGGATCTCGATGGGGACCTCATCGCGGAATCTTAGGAGGAGATCCAACAGGGCCGAGGAATCCTGTCCCCCGGAAAAAGCCACGAGAACCTTATCCCCCGGTCCGATGAGATCATGTCGGGCAATTGTCTTCTTAAATGTCTTGTATATCATTTTAATAAAGAAATGGCGGCGGAGGGATTTGAACCCCCGACACTGCGGATATGAGCCGCATGCTCTAACCGACTGAGCTACGCCGCCGGGAATGCCCTAAATTCTACCGAAACCACCCCCAAACGTCAAACGGGGCGCTCCGTCAACTTCACCTATCACCATCTTTTAGCTTTTTGGGGTTCCATCTTCCTTAAGTCGAGCCCCTTTTCGAAGGCGCCCGTGCGGTATAGGCAGATCTCGCGAAGCGAGGACGGATGATGCAGGACCTCGGACAGGGACTGGGCGCCGACCGCCCAGACGCCGCCGCCGCGGACAATGACGACCTTGTAATCGTGAAGGAAACGGATGAGCGTCTCCATCTCAAACTTCGGCGGCAGGACGGGGATGACGAGATAAAGGAACGTGCCTTCGGCGTCGACCGGAACGATCCGGTCTGCGGGCGCGCTTTCCCCCGGATAGACGAAATGGGCCTGGGCTTCGGCTTCGGGAACATAGCAGTGGAGGACGGTCTGGAAGTCGCTCGCTGCGTAGATGGCCTTGTGGATCGCCGCCTCGGGATTGTCGGAGGCCGTGGGCGCGAGAGGGACCTTGAGAAGGGGCCCTCCGATGTCGCGGGGCATGGACGCCTTGGGCGCGTAGAGCATGGCGTCCACGCCGCGGACGGACATGGAACCGGTGTGGAAGGGCGAGAGCCTGGACTCGAAGATCCGGTGTCCCGTCTTGACGAACTCCTTGAGGATCTCCTCCTCTTCCGGGAAATCGCAGCGCTCGTCGCCATCAACCTCGTATTCGGGAGGCTGATAGGCGAATTGGGCGGCCGGGTCCGCGAGAATTTTCCGGCGGAGGCCCTCGATATCCACGCCAAGCACGCCCATTTGGCGGACGACGGCGCCGGCGTTATTGGCGACGCAGAGCCTGAAGAAGGCCTCCTTGAGCGTCCGGCCTTTCGTCATGGCGCCGTGGCCCCAGACCAGAGTCAGGACGTGGTTCGCAAGCCTTTCCGGGATCGTCCGGGTCATCTCGGAAGAGCCGCTCGGGACGACGAACCAGTCGATGGGCACGAGCCCTCCGAGATGATAAAAGCCGAGAGGATCGACCGGGACGAAGGGCGGGACCTCCGCCGGCTTCGGACCGTCGTCGAGCGTCGCGATGATCAGGTCCTTGACATGGGCATGCATGGACGCCCGGACGCCGGGGAGGGACAGGATCCGGGCGTGGACGTCCGTCTCGGAGGAGGCCTTGTAGTAGCCGTAATCGGTCTCCGAAGGCGAAAGGAAACAGATCTGGCTCCGGTCCAGGTCGCCTTTCTGGGAGCCGGTCGCGGTGATGACGATACGGTCCTCCCCTCCCTCGTCGGTCCAGCGGACGGCCATGTTCCCGCTGTGGCTGTCCTGGATGTCGTAGGTCAGAGAGGCCCGTCCCACGGCCTGAAACATCCGCAGGAGCTCTTCGCTCGCCTTCCACTTCCCGGTGCTCATGGCTTCCTCCTTTGGATGTTCAGGGCATCGATGAGCTCGCGGCTCGGCCGTCCGCGCTCGTCCCAGCGGCGGATGCCATAATAATCCTGCCTCATCCTGCCCTTGTCGTCCCGGGAGACCCGGCGTTCCTTCCCTTCGGCAATGATGGGGGCGTCGCTGAAGCGGGCCGGCAGGTCGTCGTCCGCGGCCGTCGCTCCGGCCTCGACGTTGAACATCCTTTCAAGGGTGGCGACTCGGTTCGCGATCTCCTCAAGCCGGGTGACGGAGAAATCATCGCCTGTCGCCCCGCTTGCCATGCGCGCCCACGGGTCGGTAGAGAAGGCGTATCCCGTGAAGCGGCAGACGCCCAGGCTGTCTTGGAGGATGCCCAGGTTCTGCATGTTCCGGATGGCGATGGGCGATTGGAGGAGGCTGTAGCGGGGGATCTCCTTCGTCCCGCCGAAGAAGGCGAGGGAGACGGCGTATCCCCCGCGGAGGTGGCAGGCGCCCGTCGGCGAGGTCATGTAGCCGAGGGCCTGGGTGAACGAGGCGCGCGGATCGTAGCCCGGGATCTCGAGCCGCTTGACGGTCATCGCCAGCTCGGGCCGGCCGTAGCGCGAGGCCAA
>CAZSMW010000434.1:0-12206 GCA_964607985.1 uncultured Eubacteriales bacterium | reverse complement strand
CATCCGGATGATCCCCTTGACATGGACCTTTTCCCCGGCGCGGTAGATGCCGCGTTCGGTAAAGATGTGGCCCTGGATCGTCTCGGGCCGGGGGTTCCAATCATAGTCGAGGCGGAACCGATAGGGATCGATCCCGGTCCCTGACTCCGATGAAGTAAACGCAACATCCTTACCGCGGCGGGCAAAGACCCACTGTTGGGGCTTGGACCATTCATCGCGGCCTTTGATGCTCAGCTCCTTCCATCCCGGCGTTTCGGCTCGCCCGGATTCATCCGTCTTCCCCTGCCAGCGAACGACGTTCGCGTCGTCCCGGACCTCGACTTCAGCGCCGGAGACAGGCAGGCCGGTCCGCAGTTCCGAAATCCAGATCACGTTGTTCTCTGGAGAGAACTTGGCCGAGATCCCCAGCGCGGTGACCTGGAGCATGACCTTGAGGAACCTTTCATAGTTGTCGGGAAGCCCGGAATCCAGCTGGACGAAGACCAGGCCGCAGCGGTCCGGAAGGACGGATTCGAGGTCGATGGGAACAGCCTGCCGCTTGTTCGGGGGAAGCTTGAACGAAAGGGCCTTCTCCAAGCCGTAGAAGCCGGGACCGGGCTGGAGCTTTTCATTTGTCCAGAAGACCCTGGGCTGCGAGAGGAGCGGGATGACGCCGGCCGCCGGCACGTTCGCCGCCTGGACGAAGACCCGAGTCGCGTTCAGGGCATAAAAAGGATAGAGCGGGGCGGAATAAGCCTCTATGACTCCCTGTCCGGTAGTCATGGAAATCGACGGCGGAAAGGGGGCCGTTCGGAACCTCTGGACGACCTCTTTCCCGAGCCTGTTCCCGAACTCATCCTCGAGGTCCGGAGAGATCCGCACGGCATACTCCATTTCGGGTTCGAGAGGAAGGTTCAGCCAGATGAACGGGTCCGAAGAATCCCACTCGGCATAATAATCAGGGATGGCGACCTCCGGTTCGAACCTGACCGCCTGGATGAACCGCTTATAGGACACGGGATTCGAAAATTGGAACTTCAGCGGCTCGTGGGGATTGCGGTTCATAGCGGCATTCATCCCCATAAAGCGGAAGGTCTTGAAAGTCTCGAATTGGAACGCATAGTCCTGATCCGAGCCCAGCGGGCCTTCGGCAGCGGGAAGACCCGCCTTGATCTCCACCTTATACGCGGAATCGGGCCGGAGAGAATCGACGGGTTTCATGAACAGGACTTCCTGCGGGGAAGCCTTGATGTCTTCTTCCTTGAGCATTTTCTCCGGAGGCGTCTCCAGGTCGAAACCCACGGGGACCTCGCGGCCATCCGGGCCTTGGCCGGTGAACGTGAGGAACTTTCCAGCCTTATCCCTGGAAACCGGTTGATTGAACACCAAAAGGACCCGGGTGTCCGGTTTGAGGCTCTTTTGATCGCCGGCGGGGAAATGGGCCAGTAGGCGCGGCCGGACTGTGTCGAAACGCCAGGTGAAGTCCTCGGGCAGGCAAAAGCCGTCCTTCGAGCAGGTCCCCGCCGGGACGGTCACCACGAACGGGGTGGCATAGGGCAGGCGCATATCTGGAGTGAAGGCTAGGGCCCGGGTGCCCAGCCATCGGTGCTTTCCCGGAACGACCGGCAGGACCTTCAGAAACGACGATCCATCTCCTTCGGGTAGAGCCTCGAGGGCAACCGTGGGATGGTCAAAGATGATGACGATGGACTGGGATTCAGACGGTGTCCGGGTCTTCCCTTTCGGGGTCGCACTCAGGACCCTAAGATCGCCCCTGATCTCGCCGGCCGGCGGGACGGGATTGAAAGGAACTTCAGCATTTTTCTTTTTGCAGCCGGAAAACCCGACAAACAGAAAAACAACAAGCAGACAAATCCCCGGAAGAAGCGTTTTTTTCCCCATGGCTGTCCATCCTTTCCACGATCTGCGCTCATCCTAGAAGAAAAAGGTTGAAATATCAAGTATGGGGAAAGGCATGAATTTCCGACAAAGTTTAACCCAGGGCGGCAAGAACAGCCGTCACGAATGTCCAGAACCTCTCGACGGAACCGATGTGGACACGCTCGTCGGGAGAGTGGGGGTGTTCGAGGGTAGGTCCGAAGGAGATCATATCCATCCCCGGGTACTTCTTGCCGATGATGCCGCACTCGAGCCCGGCGTGGATGGCCTTGACTTCCGCCTCCTTGCCTGTCACTTTGCGGTGGACCTCCAGAAGTTTCGCGAGGAGGGCGGACTGGAGGTTGGGCATCCAGCCCGGGTAGCCGTCCTGCATGGCGATCTTCGCTCCGGCCATGGCGCAGACGGCTTCGAGGACCTCCCGGGTCGCCTGGAGGGCCGAAGCGATGGAACTCCGGGTGCTGCAGACGACCTGCGCCTGCTTCTTCTCGCAGCGGATGATGGCCAGGTTGGTCGAGGTCTCAACCAGGCCGGCGATCTCCGGGTGCATGGCCACGACACCGTGGGGAAGTCCCGCCAGCAGGTTGAGCAGGTTCTCTTGGGATTCGGCGGCCAGCGCGAATTCACGGCCATCGGCCTTGTCGAACGAATATTTCAGGCCGGTCTCGACAGTCTTGTATTCGGACCTGATCTTCTCGAACGCCTTCTTGAACGATCCGGACAGCGCCTTGACGGCGGCCGGCGGAACGGAGATGAGCGCCCAAGCTTCGCGCGGGATGGCGTTCCGCTTGTTCCCACCTTCAATTTGGACGAGGTCAAAGCGGTGCTCTTTCTGCGCCTGACGAAGCATGCGGACCAGGAGCTTGATGGCGTTGCCCCGGCCCTGGTGGATGTCGATCCCCGAGTGTCCGCCTCTCAGTCCGGAGATCAATAGTCGGTGCAGATTCCCGGAGGCCGCCTTCTTCCGTTTCAGGGCTAGCGTGATCACGGAGTCGGCCCCGCCGGCGCAGCCGATAGTGAACGTTCCCTCTTCTTCGCTGTCGAGATTGAGGAGCATCGTCCCTTTGAGGAAGCCCTTGGCCAGCTTGTTGGCGCCGGTCAGCCCGGTCTCCTCGTCCACCGTGAAGAGGAACTCAAGCGGGCCGTTGACCAACCCCTTGTCTTCCATGACCGCGAGGCAGGCGGCGGCGCCGATGCCGTTGTCCGCCCCGAGTGTTGTCCCTTCCGCCTGGACCCATTCGCCCTTGATCGAAGCCCGAATGGGATCCTTGGCGAAATCGTGAACGACGTCCGAGTTCTTTTCGCCGACCATGTCCATGTGTCCCTGAAGGATCACGCCCTCAGCTTTCTCGCGCCCCGGCGTCGCGGGCTTCCGCACCAGGACGTTGCCGATCTTGTCTCTCTTTGCCTCGAGCCCCAAGTCTTTGGCTACGCCAAGGATGTATTCACCGAAGGCCTTCTCGTTGCCCGAGCAATGGGGGATCTTCAGGATGTCCTCGAAACGTTTCCAAAGATGGGTGGGCTTGAGTCCGCCGAATTGGGATGCCATGGGTCCTCTCCTTTTCAATGATGATGACATGGGAATGATGCCACAGAAATCCGGTGGATTCAAGCGGATTTCTCGGGTATAATATATTAAATTCAAGATAATATGCCCAAATCCAAACGACGGACAGTTTTCCTATGGACGGTCCTAGGCTTTATCTTCGGCGGCGCCGTGAACGCATCGGCCGGCGCCAAGGTCCGCATCGAGACAAGCGTCTTCCCCCTCAGGGAATTCGCCGCTTCCGTGGCCGGCGAAAGGGGGGACGTCCGTCTCCTTCTGCCTCCCGGGGCCGGGGTCCACACCTGGCAGCCGCGTGCCGGAGATCTCATTCGGCTGGCGAAATGCGACCTTTTCATCTATATAGGCGCCGACTTGGAGCCTTGGGTTCCGGACGTCATGAGGGGTCTTGGGGGCCGGAAGATCGAGACGCTGGAAGCCGCCGGCGAACTCGATCTCATCCGTGAGCCCGAGGATGGGGAGCATGGCCGCGGCAACGAAAGGCACGGGGCCTTCGACCCCCACGTCTGGTTGGACCTGGAATTGGCCGGACGCATCGTCGACCTCATCAGGGACAAGCTTTCGGCGATCGAGCCGGAGGGAGCCTCCATATACCGGCGGAACGCGGAGGCTTACCGGAAAAAACTCAGGGTCTTGGACCTTAAATTCAAGACGGAGCTCGGGACCTGCCCCCGGAAGACGTTCATCCTGGCCGGTCACGCCGCTTTCGGTTACCTGGCGAGACGCTACGGACTCGAGCAGGTTGCCCTTTATGGCTTGAGCCCCGACTCTCAGCCGACCCCCGGCAGGCTCATCGATGTCGTCGGCTTCGCCCGCGAAAAGGGCATCAAGGTCATCTTCTTCGAGACGGCGGCTTCCCCGGACGTGGCCAAAGCCCTCTCCCGCGAGCTGGGAGCCACGACCCTCGTCCTCAATCCAGGCCACAATCTGACCCGCGCCGAGATCACGAACGGCGTCGGTTTCTTCGACATCATGGAAGAGAACCTGAGGAACTTGAAAGATGGACTCGGCTGTCGCTGACAAGGGGGAATTGATCGCCGTCCGGAACGTTTCCTTCGGCTATGACGGAGGACGCGTTCTCCTGGACATCTCTTTCTCGATACGCCGCGGGGATTTTTTGGCTATCATCGGCCCGAATGGTTCCGGCAAGACAACCCTGATCAAGATCATCCTGGGGCTTCTCAAGCCTGCGCAGGGAGACGTCTTCCTCATGGGGGAACCGGTTTCGAGGTTCAGAAACTGGCAGAAGATCGGATACATCCCGCAGAAGGCCACCCATATCGACCCCTTTTTCCCGGCCTCGGTCCGGGAAGTGGTGGCCATGGCCCTCCTTTCGAACAGGAGGACCTTGGGCCTGTCGAAAAAACAAGGCGAAGTCGCCATCGACAATGCCCTCCGGCATGTCGGAATGGACGCTTTCAAGAAGTCTCCGATCGGGAGCTTGTCCGGCGGCCAGCAACAACGCGTCTTCATCGCCCGGGCCCTGGTGACAAGCCCGGAGGTCCTATTCCTGGACGAGCCGACCACAGGTGTCGACGCCGAGACGCAGGACCATTTTTACGGGATGCTCGATAGGTTGAACAAGAAGGAGGGAATGACCATCATCCTCATCACCCATGACATCGGCATCGTCAACAAGCACATCACCCGGGTAGCCTGCCTGAACCAGAGGCTCGTTTATCATGGGTCCCACGAGAATTTCTGCCGCAGCGACGCCTTCAAGGATATGCTCTCCGGCGGACATCTGGTTTCCCATGAGCACTGAGAGGGCTAGGGGGACCGCATGAACGCGTTGCTGCAATTCGGCTTCCTCCAGAGGGCCCTTATTGCCGGGATATTTATCGCCGTGGCCTGTGCAATCCTGGGGGTCTTTCTCATCCTCCGGAAGGACGCCATGATCGGCCACGGCTTATCACATGTGGCCTTCGCAGGCGTCGCCTTAGGACTCTTTGTGAACGTTCTGCCGCTGGTCGCAGCGCTCATCGTTTCCGTGGCCGCCGCCCTTGGAATCATGCGGCTCAAGGAAAAGGCCGGGCTCTACGGCGATACGGCCATCGCCATCGTCAGCAGTCTAGGCATGGCAGTGGGTATCCTCCTGGCCACCCTATCAGGGAGCTTCAACGTCGATCTTTTAGTTTATCTTTTCGGTGAGATATTGGCCATCTCCCCCTTGGAGGTGTGGCTGTCCCTGATTCTAGCCCTTCTGATTATCGCCGCCGTAGCCTTCAATTATTCCAAGCTGATGTTCATGACCTTCGATCGGGAATCAGCCCGTGTTTCAGGAATAAAGGTTGGACGCCTTGACGCCCTCCTGACCATCCTGACGGCAGTCACGGTTGTCCTTGGCATGAAGGTCGTGGGGATCCTCCTGGTTGCGGCTCTCGTGGTCATTCCCGCGGCGGCGGGCCTTCAGGCGGCTTCCAGCTTCCGGATGGCGGTCGTCGTATCTTCGGCGGTCAGCACCGTTTCGGTCCTTCTGGGGCTCGTCATGGCCTTATTATTGAACATCCCGGCCTCCGCTTCGATCGTCATCCTCTGCTTCTTCATCTTCGGAGGGATTTTCCTCTTAAAAAGGAAGAAGGGTCTGTTCTCGGGCTGAAGCCCGCGGCCAGACAGGAGATGTCGAAAAACCAGGGACCGGTTACTTCAATACGTTTCCCATGTATTTTTTCAGAGCCAGAGAATAACGTTCGAGTTTCCTCCTCAAGGCCTTAGCCTGTTTGGCCGTCCGGGCCTTGAATCCTTCGTCCTTGATGCCCGGTAGATTGATACGCACGTTGAAATAGGCGCCTTCGCCCGCGGCCTGAGCCGTTAGGCCGGCAACGCCGGCGTCGCTCACCGAATTCCTATTTCCCTTCCGAGCGACGGCCTCGGCCAACTCGATAAGCTCCGCTGCGGCCGTGAGGACGCCCAGGGGCACAAGCGTGGCCCCCTTGGACGCGTCCTCTACGGCGACTTCCCGTTCCCTGCTCTGTTCCTCCGTCCCCTGGGGGAGCCGGAACGCCTCCATCACCTTGTTGAAAGCCCGGGCGTCCAGGTCCACCGCACGGAGGAGTTCGTCCTTCAGCTCCTGGGCGCGGACCGCGACCCTCTTCATGTCCTCGCCGGACTCCTCGGCGCCCTTTTTCCCATAGGTCAGATTGGCCACCATCGAGGAGAGCGCCGCCGAAAGCGCCCCGCATAGAGCGGCGACGCTTCCACCTCCCGGCGCCGGCGAATCCAGGGAGACTTCGTCGGCGAACGCTTGCAGGTCGAGCGATACAAGTGTCTTCCTGGCCTCTTTGAATTGCCGCTCGATGATCTTCTTGTCGGGATCAAACTTGGAGACATCGTTCAGCCCGAGCGATAGCACGGCCATCCGGATGATCTCCTCCTCGGGAACGCCCGGGGTTTTCCCCTGCTTTTCGAGATAGTGTCGCCCGGCCATAAGGACCGCCTCTTTGGGGATCAGACCGACGAGCTCGCTTCCGGTCACCCTGAGGCCGAGCTTCTCAGCTTGCTTGACGGTCTCATCGAATACCGCGTGGACCGGAGAGCGTTTGTAGTTGGTGAAATTGATGGAGATCTGAGCAACGCCGTAGTCCTCGATATACCAGCCAACGGCCTTGACGTCCCTGAACTTACCAGGGACCTTGACCGAATTGCCGAGACCGTCACGGACAATCGTCCCGTCCTTGTTCTTTTTCACCCGGCCGCTCTCCCTAAGGTTCAAGGCGATCTCATGGGCCAGCCGACGGTCCCTCGTGTTCAGATTGATGTTGTAGGCGATGAGAAACTCCCTGGCCCCGATGACGGTTGCTCCGGACTTTGGATTGAAGATTGGGTCCCCGAAGTCGGGCGCCCATCTCGGGTCCTTGAGCTTTTCGGGAAGTCCTTCATACTCTCCGGCCCGAATGTTCGCCAGGTTTCTGCGGCCGGGTTTCTGCGCCGCCTCTTCATAGAGGTAGACGGGGATGCCGAGCTCCCCGGCGACCCGGCCGCCCAATTCGTGCGCCAGGCGGACGCAGTCCTCCATGGTCACGCCGGAGACCGGGACGAAGGGACAGACGTCGGTAGCCCCGATCCGGCTGTGCGCCCCCTTATGCGTCCGCATGTCGAGAACCTCGGCCGCTTTTCCTATGGCCTTGAATGCGGCTTCCTTGACGGCCTCCGGTTCTCCGATGAAGGTCACCACCGTCCGGTTGGTCGATTCCCCCGGGTCCACGTCCAGTAGCTTGACCCCGGGAACAGCCTCGATCTCCCTGACGATGGCGTTGATCTTGTCCTTGTCGCGTCCCTCGCTGAAATTGAGGACGCACTCCACGATCCTCATTTCTCCACTCCTTTATTGATCGTCGATCTCAGGTTGCCGCTGATATCGTAGATATCGACCTTGTCGAATTCCCGGAGGTAGTCCGCCACCAGGTTCTTGCTCCCCACGATCACGACAACGGGCCGCGGCTGGAAGATACGCTGGGCGGTCGCCAGGACGCTCTCCAAGTTCACCAGGATGATGTTTTCATAATATTTGTTCCAGTGGTCTTCGCCCAAGTTGAAGGCCTTGATCCGCGCAACCTCCAAGGAGAAGCTGGTCAGGGGCTCGTTCTTCAGTGGGAAATTGCCGATCAGGAAGGACTTGGCCTGCTCGATCTCGAAGGAGGAAATCCCTTCCACGGCCGCCGGCCCGATCTCCTTGAGGATCTCCTGCACCGAGTCGCGGATGACTTCAGGTGTCACCTTGGCTCTGATCCAGAAAACCCCGCAGCTCTTGAAGAAGTCCGCGCCGCTGAAGGCGTAGCTGGCGTACCCCTTTGATTCCCGGAGATTCATGAACAACCGACTGCCCATTGTCCCACCCAGGACCTGGTTCAGAACAATAAACGGGAAATAATCGGAGCTCGTGGCGGGGAAGATGACGTTCCCCAGAAAGATCGTCGTGTCCTTGGCCTGGGGCAGATCGATGAACGCGACCTGTTCCTTGTCGTTGGGAGGAGGGGAGGGGAGGAGGGAACGGTCTATTCGGCGCGCCGTCCAGGTATTGAAATAGTGACTGATCTTCCGCGAGGCCGTCGATAGGTTCATGTTCCCGGAGATGACAAAGAGGGCGTTGTTTGGACGATAGAAATGATCGTAGAAGGCGACAATGTCCTGCCGGCCGACATTCTTGATGACATCCTCGTTGAAGATCGACGTTTGATAGGGATGGCCCTTGAAAAGCATGCGGTAAAGCTGTCGCTTGGCGACGTACTCCGGGTCCTTCTCCTTCTCGAAGAGTTCGTAGTACGCCGTGCGCTTGACCGTGTCCATCTGACCCTCGGGGAAAGAGGCTTTGAGGACGATCATGCTGAAGATTTCGAGCGCCTTGTCAAGGTTCTCCTCCAGGACGTTGAACGTGAAAACGGTGACGTCCAGGGATACGGACGCTGCGAATTCCCCGCCGAAAGACTCGGTCCTTTCCTCGATTTCCCCGGCCGAGAGAAGATCCGTGCCGCGGCCGATCATATTGGCGGTCAAGGAGGCCGCTCCGGGGAGATCGGGACGGGAATCGATCTCGCCCGCCAGAACGACCAGCTGGAGGCTCAGCAGCGGGGAAGACGATTTCCGGGCTACGGCAAGGGTCAGACCATTGGAGAGCGTCGCGGACTCGATGAGAGGAAGCTTAAGCTCCTGGAGCGGGTCGGGAATGGGCGGAGACTTCCGGAACCTCTCCTGTGACCAAGCCGCGAGAGTGAAGTTCAGGACACAGAGGCCGGCCAGGAAGAAGGTCCTCATCCCATCCATGCGGCGCGGGTTGATCATTTTGTGAGGAGGTTCAAGGTGAAGGCGTTCTCCGGCGTGAAAAGCCTGTTGGCCAGGCTGACAATGGTCACCGGGGTCACCTTCAGATATTTCGCGTATTCCGCGGCCAGGTCCTCCAGCCTGTTGCCCGAAAGGGAGGCATCACTCAGAAAGAGCGCCCTCAGCTGGGAGGTCGAAAGCCGGCCGAGATAGTCCATTTTAAAGAGGTCCTTGGCTTTGGCTAACTCGGCATCGGAAACAAGGATCGTTTTGAGCTTTCCCATCTCCGAGGCGATGGCCTTCCGGCAGAGATCGGACATGACGGGATTGTTGCTGATCGTGAAGACCTTGAAGGCCCGCAGCTCCCTCCTTTCCTCGATGCCGCCGCTCAGGTAGAGGGCGATCCTTTCCTTCTTCACCAAACGCTTGTAGAGGCGGGAACCCTTTCCACGGAACATCAGGATATCCAGGATCCTCAGACCGTAGGTTTCGCCCTTTTGGAGGTGGTTGATCCGGTACCCGAAATGGAAAGCCGGAGAAGGGGCCAGGGATTCCTTCAGCTCCGTGTCCCTAATCGGCGAACCTTCGACGGGTTTCGAAACCGGGGGATCGGGAACATCGTTCCCGCGCGGGATCGTCTCGAAGTATCTGGCGATAAGCTCTTTTGTCCTTTGAACGTTGAGGCTTCCGGTAATGCAGAGGACGGCGTTGTTAGGCACGTAATAGGTCCTGTAAAAGGACCGGACGTCCTCCTCCGTGATGTTGCGGAGATCTTCTTCGGAGCCCAGGAGGGGATGACCGTAGACAAAGTCAGGGAACAAAATCTCATCGAAGAGGAAGAAACTATCCAAATAAGGCTCGGAGGAACGACGCTGACGCTGTTCCGCTATGACGGTCTCTTTCGCCCTTTCCACGTTGACCCCCATGACGCTCAACGACCCCATCCGGTCGGACTCCAGCCAGAGGACAAGGGCCAGCTGGTTGGAGGGAACGGTCTGGTAAAAGAAGGACTTGTCGAAAGCGGTGTTGGCGTTGAACTCCCCACCGATCCGCTGGATGTAATTGATGTGCTGCATCGGCGAGATGTTCTCCGAGCCTTGGAACATCAGGGTCTCCATAAGGTAAGCCAGGCCGGATTTACCCGGCTGTTCGCGGATGGGCCCGACACCATAGGCCACGACCACAGATACCAGCGGCAGGGACTCGTCCTCCGACAGGATGACGCGGAGACCGTTCTTCAATGTGTACTGGGTCAGGGGAAAATCGAGGCCCTTGGGCGGCGCCTGCTCTTGCGCGCTCAGTCCTGCCGGAGGGCAGGAAAGGACGGCAAGAACTAGCCAGGCGGCACTCTTGGTCAAGGACATGACGGCCCCAGATGATGAGTCATAATGAGTCTTAACAATAACACAAGTAAAAACGATAATTCAATTCTGGAAGCCGGACGGGTAGAAAAATACATGATCCGGCCGCTCCTGGCCCTGGAGCGGCTGACTTTTCTGGAACCCGAGGGAAAGGCAGGTTATCGGCATGGTGAGAAGGGTGCCGAGTAGGGGACGATGGATTATCTGGAGTTCATTGCCCGGGTAACCTTATCACGAGGAGCGGGAGTCTATTGTCTTTTAACCGCAGCGAGGGATTCCTTGTCCCATACCACAGCCGACAAGCAGATTGATGCCCTGGATTACGAGCCTGGCCTGTATGTCCTGATCGTCCCAACCTGACCGGCGGGGCAGCGACTCAGGAAAAGGAGTCCGCTTGAAGTCAAGACGGTGGATCTGAAGACCGGAACTACATTCCTGCCGGGTGGTAATGGACGTAGACCCTGCGCACCATTTCGATGCGCTGGGCCAGCAATTGCTCCACCCGGGTGGCGATGGCATCGCCGTTGTGCACGTCCAAGGCGCCGTCGATGCCGATGGTCAGGTTGATCACGAAGTAGGGACCGAAGCGGTGGGCGTGGATCTCTTCGATGCTGCGGATCTCAGGGATGTTTTCCAGAATCGATCGGATCTTGCGGTCCAGGAAATGGCTGGGCACCGAGTCCATCAGGTCATCGCTGGACTGGCGTAAAATGCCGATGCCGGTGCGCAGGATGAGCAGGGCCACTAGGGCGCCAGCCAGGGGATCGACCCAGGGATAACCGCGGCGCGCCAGGAAGATCCCCAGGCTGGCGGCCATGGCCGAAAAAACATCATTGCGGTGGTCAAATGCCAGGGCGCGGATGGCCAGGCTACCGGTTTTTTCCCCGACGGCGCGGGTATACACCGTCAGGACGATCTTGATGACAACCGTGAACAGAGCCACCCACAGGGTGCCCAGGGTGGCACGATTGACTGCGCCGCCGCCTTTCAATTGGTCGAAGACGTTGTTGACGGATGTCCAGAAGATGGCGATGGCGGAGGTGACGACGAAGGAGCCCACGGTCAACGCGGCGATGCTCTCCATCTGCTGGTGGCCGTAGGGATGTTCATGGTCGGGCGGCCGGCCAGCCAGTTTCATGAAAATTTTCACCACGATATAATAGGCGACATCGGAGGTCGAGTTGATCCCGTCGGAAAGCAGGGCAGTACTATGCCCGACGACGCCTATGACGGTCTTGCCTGCCGCCAGGAACACGTTCCAGAGCAGCCCCAGGTTAACGACCCTTTGCCCTTTTCTTGCGCGCTGGCCGGAGTCAGGCGTATCGGGGGGCAAAAGATTTTTCACGATGGCATCCCTTATGTTTAGGCTTTTCCTTTTTCCGCGGCGTTGTGAATGGCCGCTCCGTGCGATGAATACCTCTTCTGATCATGATGGAAGACTACTGCCGACCGGGCGGCGATGTCAAGGAATCCTCGGGGCAGCCATCAACTATTCCTGGAAGGATGCGTTGGACGGCCGAGGAGAGCGTGGAATATTTCTAAGCTTTCGAAATCACCGAGAGCGGAAGTCTATTGCTTTTTGGTCGGTGCAGCGGGGTTTCTTATCCCGATTGGATCATTGGGGCGATCTTTTCGCGGCGGTTGACAGG
>CAZSMW010000433.1:0-4460 GCA_964607985.1 uncultured Eubacteriales bacterium | reverse complement strand
CGCCATTCCCGAAGAAGAGGACGCTCGTATCACGGAAGTTCCCTTCCAAGGCGATCGAGCCGTTGAGCTCCCCGCTTCCCCGGAGCATCTTCAGGGTCTCGTCCAGGAGCTCCGTGAGGTTAATCGGGGAGAATACGGGCTTCACGGGATAGGCGAAATCCAGGAATTGGTCCAGGGTCTGGGAGACGCGGGAGGACTCCTTGAGCACGATGTCCATCAGCTCCTTCTGCTCGTCCTTAAGGGCCAGCTCGCCTTTCAGAACCTGGACGGATCCGGAGATGGCCGCCAAGGGGTTCCGGATCTCGTGGGCCAGGGTGGCCGAGATCCGGCCGGCCTCGGCCAGCCGCTCCTTGATGATCAGTTCCTTCTGGGCCTGCCGGAGCGCCTCGCGAGTCTTTTTCAGGTTCCCCGAGAGGTAGTTCATCAGGAAGGCTATGACGAAGAATGTGCCCCAGGCGATAAACATCGTGAACAGGACGGACCCCAGGGAAATGCGTACCGCGTGCTCCGGGCTGAAATAGGGAATGAGGCGGAAATACGTGCCGTCGACAAGAAGCCCGAAGAGGATGGCCGAAAGCGAGGCGGCCAGAAAGGCCGCCCGCGCAGAGACGACCAGGCTCGCAGCAATGACGGCAAGGACATAGAGAAAATAGGTCGAGCTCGTGATCCCGCCCGAGATATAGACGAAGGCCGTGATGAGCAACAGGTCGAAGATGATCTGCAGGTAGGCCTGGAAGCCGTAATGCTTCCCCCAGGAGTAAAAGAGCAGAAAGATCGCGGAAACAAGGTAAGACACGAGGATGAGAAAAAAGATGGGGACGATGGAAAAGACCGCGGCCCCGGCGAACTGGATGATGACGGCCGAGACAAGGATCGACGTGACGACGATCAGGCGCAGGATGATATACCAGAAAATATCCTTGCGCTCGATTTCTTTCTGCGTCATGGCGATTTTCCCGGAGAGAACGGCCCGGTCTAAAATTTCTGCATCAGGGCGAAGATCGGGAGATACATGGAAATGACGAGGCTTCCGACCATCCCCCCGACGAAAATGAGGAGGACCGGCTCCATGATCGAGAGCATAGCGGCCACGGAGGTCTCGACCTCGTCGTCATAGAAGTTGGCCAGTTTGTTGAGCATCTCGTCGAGAGTCCCCGTCGCCTCGCCCACGTTCACCATCTGGGTCAGCATGAGAGGGAAATTCCCGGCTTCCTTGAACGCCTCGTGCAGGGTCTTCCCTTCGGCGACCAGCCTTCGCGCCTCCATGATCTGCTTCTCGATGACGACGTTGCCGGCCGTCGAGGACGTGATCTTCAAGCTTTCGAGCATGGGCACGCCGCCGGAGATGAGGGTCGCCATCGTCCGGGTCAGCCTGGAAATGGCGACCTTGTCGAGGAGTTTTCCGAACACGGGAAGCTTGAGAAGAATGCGGTCGACGGTCCATCGCCCTTGGGGGGTCTTCCGGTAATAGCGGAACAAGAGGACGAAGGCGATAATGCCCAGGACCATAAATATGATGTAACTCTGGACGAAGTTGCTCATTTTGACGACGACGGCCGTCAGGAGGGGAAGATCCGCGCCCAACTCGATAAAGATCGACGCGAAGACCGGGATGACCTTCCAGAGGAGGAATATCGCGACGACGATGGCGAAGATGATGATGGCCACAGGGTAGATCATGGCCTGCTTCACCTGGGACCGCAATTTCACGGTCTTTTCGATGTATTCGGCCAGCCGCCGGAGCATGACGTCGAGCGATCCGCTTTGCTCGCCCGAGCCGATGAGGTTGCAATAGAGATCGTCGAAGACCTTGGGGTGTTTTCTTTTGGCCTGGTGGAGCGTCGATCCCGCCTCGACGTCGTCCTTGATGGTGTTGATGACCTTCTTGAAATACTTGTTCCTCTGCTGTTCGGCCAGGATGGTCAAGCTCTGGATGAGCGGCAGTTCGGCGTCGATGAGGACCGAAAGCTGGCGGCTGTAAACGGCCAGCTCTTTCAGCCTGACCTTTTCAATTTTCAGGAACGGGATAGAAGGCGCAATTTTTTTCGGCGCGACGCTGATGACTGTTACCTGCTCTTTCTGCAGGGTCCGGGACACCTCGTCCACGGAAGCGCCGCTGCGGTCGCCCCCAACGATGTCCCCATACTTGTTCTTGCCCTTCCACTTGTAAACGGCCATGTCCGACCTCTCTTTTCCGGATACCTAGGATTTCCGCGGCCCCTTGGCCAGCTGCCCCGGCATTCCCTTCAGCCCTTCATGCCTTTGGATGATATCCGTCAGCTCCTCCGGGAAGGACGTGACGCTCATCGCCGTGTCATAGGTGATCTGCTTCCGGAAGTAGAGGCTCGCCAGGGATTGGTTGAAGGTCTGCATGCCGAACTTCTCCTGGCCCATCTGCATGGTCGAATAGATCTGGTGGATCTTGTTCTCCCGGATGAGGTTGCGGATGGCGGGGTTCGGGATCATGATCTCCATGGCCAGGACCCGGCCCGTCCCGTCGGCCTTGGGGAGCAGGGACTGGGTCAGGACGGCCTCCAGGCTCATGGACAGGATGATCCGGACCTGGGACTGATATTGGGAGGGGAAAACGTCGATGATGCGGTTGATGGACTAGACGGCCGAGTTCGTATGGAGCGTCGAAAAGGTCAAGTGACCCGTTTCCGCGACGCGCAGGGTCGCCTCCACCGTCTCGAAGTCCCTCATCTCGCCGACCAGCACCACGTCGGGGTCCTCGCGCAGGACGGCCCGGAGGGCGTTCGCGTACGAATAGGTGTCCGAGAAAAGCTCGCGCTGGTTGACGATGGATTTCCGGGAGTTGAAGTAGTACTCGATGGGGTCCTCGACCGTCACGATGTGGACGTCGCGCTCGCTGTTGATGTGCTCGATCATGCAGGCCAGGGACGTGGACTTCCCGCAGCCGGTCGGGCCCGTGACGAGGACGAGCCCGCGCGGCAGGAAGCACAGCTGGGCGACCCTCTGCGGGATGCCGAGCTGGGCGAAGCTCCACATCGACGGCAGAAAGCGCCTGAAGGCGGCGGCGACCGCGCCCCTCTGCTGGAAGACGTTCACCCGGAAGCGCCCCAGGTCTTTGAGCCCGAAGGAAAAGTCGAGCTCCAGCTTCTCCTCGAAGACCTTCTTCTGCTTGTCCGTCAGGATGCTGTAGACGAGCTCCTTCGTTTCATTGGGGCTCAACGGCGGGTGGTCGATGGACTTGAGGGCGCCGTGGACCCGGAGCCGCGGCGGGATGTAGGTCGTGATGTGGAGATCGCTCGCGTCGGCATCGACCGCGAGCTTCAAAAATTCCTGGATCGGCTTTGCCATGTTTCCTCCCAACGGCCGGCGCCCCGAGCGTCAGCTGAAATCCCGGACCGTTTCGCGGAGCACTTCCTCGACCGAAGTGATCCCATCCTTGATCTTGATCAAGCCGCTCCGGCGCAGCGTGATCATCCCCTGGTCTATAGCCTTCTTCTTGATCTCCCTGGACTGGGTCCGGTTCAGGATCATCTCACGGATATCGTCGTTGATGGGCATGACCTCGTAGAGGGCGATCCGGCCCTTGTAGCCGGTGTTGTTGCAGACCTCACATCCTTTGGGCTTGAGGATGTTCAGGTCCTTGAACTCGTCCTTTTCGAACCCCATGTCGAGCAGGGCCTTCTCGGGGAGCTTGTGCGGCTGGGCGCACTTTTTGCACAGCCTGCGGATGAGCCTTTGGGCCGCGATCAAGATGACCGAGTCGGCGATCAAGAACGGCTCGACGTTCATGTTGGCCAGGCGGATGATCGTGCTGGCGGCGTCGTTCGTGTGGACCGTGGAGAATACGAGGTGCCCCGTCAGGGCCGCCTTGATGGCGATGTCCACGGTCTCAAAGTCGCGCATCTCGCCGACAAGCATGATATCCGGGTCCTGGCGCAGGAAGGTCCTCAGGCAGGACGCGAAGGTCAGCCCGATCTCTTCCTTGACTTGGACCTGGTTGATGCCCGGAATGTAGAACTCGACCGGGTCCTCGGCCGTCATGATGTTCGTGTCCATCTTGTTGAGGGCGGACACGGCGGAATAAAGGGTGTTCGTCTTGCCGCTCCCGGTGGGCCCCGTAACCAGGACGATCCCCCAGGGACGCTCGATAGCCGCATTGAAGTGGGCCAGGGACTCCGGTTCGAAGCCGAGCTGGGTCAGGTCGAGCTTGAGCATCTCCTTGTCCAGGATACGGGCGACGATCTTCTCCCCGAACAGCGTCGGCAGGGAGGAAACGCGCATATCGACTTCCTTGCGCTTGCCGTTCTCGAGTCTGACCCGCATCTTAATCCGGCCGTCCTGGGGCAGGCGCTTCTCAGCGATGTCCATGTTTGAAAGGATCTTGACGCGCGAGAGGACCGGGTTCCGGAACTTGAGAGGCAGGTTGACCTGCTCGTAGAGGTTGCCGTCGATCCGGTAGCGGATCCGGAACTGCTGCTCGTAGGGCT
>CAZSMW010000432.1:0-1637 GCA_964607985.1 uncultured Eubacteriales bacterium | reverse complement strand
TTTCAGCGGGACGGGCAAAACCGGGTGACCGGATTCATCATCGACAGCGATCCTGTCCGCGATCTGGTTTTCAAGAAGAATTAAAAAGTAACGCGGGTCACCCTGACGGCCTCTCGTTGCCACCTTGAAAACTCATACATAACATTTGACTTTTCAACCCTGTTGGTTGATATTTGCGGGGACCAGAAATAATGGGGGCAAAGGATATCCGAGTATGGGGAAAACGTTCGATCAGGGGAAAAACGACGTCGCCAAGTTGTGCCGGTATTTCGAAACGAACCGCCAGCTGTTCCTGGCTCCCGGCGTCAAGGAAGCTCACATCCGGCAGTCGTTGATCGACCCGTTCTTCATAGCCTTGGGTTGGGACGTCCATAATGAGTCCAAAACGGCGCCCCAATACCGCGAAGTTATTCTCGAAGACAGCCTC
Organism: uncultured Eubacteriales bacterium; assembly: GCA_964607985.1. Classification (GTDB taxonomy): domain Bacteria; phylum Acidobacteriota; class Aminicenantia; order Aminicenantales; family Saccharicenantaceae; genus JALHVH01. The sequence continues at coordinate 1,210 of CAZSMW010000432.1, read as the reverse complement.
GATGTCGAAGGTCATCAGAAAGCGCCCGATTACACCTTCCGCATCGGTTCCCAGGCGAAATTCTACACGGAAGCCAAGAAATGCGGCATTAATATCAACGCCGATCCAGGCCCGGCTTACCAGCTTCGCCGATATGGCTGGAGCGCCAAGGTCGTCCTCTCTCTCCTGACGGACTTCGATGAACTGGGCGTCTATGATTGCACCCTCCGTCCGCGTTCCTCCGATAAGGCAAGCCACGCCCGCGTCCAATATTTTCGATTCGAGGAATATCCCGACCGGTGGCGGGAATTATGGGATTATTTCTCTCGCGAGGCGGTTTGGTCGGGGGCCTTCGACCAGTATGCGGCCTCCAAGCGGAAACGCGGCACCTCAGAAGTGGACTCCGAATTCCTGAAGGAGCTCGAGGGCTGGCGCGACGAGTTGGCCCGTAACGTCGCTTTACGAAATCCGGTTATTTCTCTGGACGATCTGAACGCCGCCATCCTGCTGACGATCGACCGCATCGTATTTCTCCGCATGGCTGAAGACCGCGGGATCGAGCCCTATGAACAGTTGCTCAAGCTGTGCGAGCGGCCCGACATCTATTCCCGCTTCATGCGCGACCTGTGCCGTAAAGCCGACGAGAAATACAACTCGGGCCTGTTTCATTTTCAGAAGGAAGCCGGCATCCCCGACGCGCCCGACCGGATCACCCCGAATCTCGCCGTCGATGACAAGGTGGTCAAACCGATACTGCAGAGTCTCTATTTTGAATTCGGGTCGCCCTATCACTTCGGCGTGATGCCCGTCGAGATCCTGGGCACGGTTTATGAGCGGTTCCTGGGCAAGGTCATCAGGCTGACCGAAGGCCATCAGGCTAAGATCGAAGAAAAGCCGGAGGTGCGAAAGGCCGGCGGGGTCTATTACACGCCGTCCTACATCGTGGACTATATCGTCAAGAACACGGTCGGGAAACAGATCAAGGGCAAGAGCCCGGCCCAACTCGCCGGCGGGAAGAGCGCACCGCCTTTCCGCGTCCTCGATATGGCCTGCGGAAGCGGCTCGTTTCTCTTAGGCGCGTATCGATGCCTGTTGGATCACTGCCTGAAGTGGTATACCGAGAATAAGCCCGAATCCTACAAAAAAGCCGTTTGGAAAGACCTTCGCCGCGGGGGATGGCGGTTGACGATCGAAGAAAAAAAGAGAATCCTGATCACTCACCTGTTCGGCG
>CAZSMW010000431.1:0-16499 GCA_964607985.1 uncultured Eubacteriales bacterium | reverse complement strand
CTCATGAGATACGTTGAGGACGAAATCCTTCTTCATGCGCTCGATGTCCCGGACCTCGGTGAGGTCGTGGAAGGTGACGACCAGCCGGTCCTGCGACCGGAGAAAGGACAGCGTGCACTGGTACTCCCGGCCTTCGAGACGGATCCCCCCCGTCCCGTTCGTCCTCGATTCTCGTACCGACTTGACCAGCTCGGCGAAACCTGAGCTTCGGACGGCCTCCCAATAAAAGCGGCCGGCGATTTCCTTGCCCTTGACGATCTTCCGAAAGGCCTCGTTGCTCATGACGATCGCGTCCTTGGCGTCGATGACGATGAGCCCGTCCTGGATCGAGGACAGGACGCTGTCGAGCTCCTCCGTCCGGCGCCGAGTTTCTAAGAACATCGTTTTCAGGTCGCCGGTCATGGCGTTGAAGCTCCGGGCGAAATCCCCCATCTCTCCCCGGTGACCGAGGGAGATCTTGGCGTCTAAGTCTCCGCCGGCCACTCTTCGGGAGGTCGTGATGAACTCCCGGATCGGCCGGGAGATGGATCTGGAAAAGACGATCATCACCAGAAGGACCAGGGCCAGGATCGCGGCGGCGGTCTGGAACATCCTCCTCTGGAGGCCGGAGAGGAGCGCGTCGATATCCTTCATGAACATGCTCAGGCGGAGGACGCCGGTGACCCTCCCCTCCTCGAACATCGGAAATCCAATGTAGAGCATATCCGCCCGAACGGTCGAGCTTCGCCGCACCGACCTCCCCGTCTGCCCCTGGAGAGCCTGGAAGACCTCCGGGCGGTATTGGTGGCTGTCCATGCGTTCGGGGATCTCTTCGGAATCCGCCAGGACGGTTCCGTCGGGCCGGATGACCGTGATCCTGACCTTGGCCCGTTTTCCGATATCCTTGATGAAGGGTTCGAGGTTTCCGGGACCCTCATCTTTAAGAACGGTCATGACGCGCGCCATGAGAACCTCGTTCAGGCTTTTCAGATGAAGGGCCTGGTCCTCGACATAGGCCGTCCGGATGGTCTTGAAGGAAAGCCCGAGCAGGACCGCGCCGAACAGGGCGATGATGATCAGATAACCTCCGAAGATCTTCCAGAAGAGGGATTTTCTCATGTTTCGACCTTATACCCCACTCCCCTGACGTTCTTGATGACACCCGCTTCGGGTCCGAGCTTGTGTCGCAGGTTCCGGATGTGAACGTCGACGGTCCTGTCGATGACGATCTTCTCGTCGCCCCAGAGATGGTCCAGGATCTGCTCCCTCGTCAAGACTCGGCCTTTCTTCGCAGCTAAGAGCTTAAGGATGTTGAATTCCGTCGATGTCAGGTCCAGTTTCGCTCCCCCCAGCCGGGCCTCATGCTTTTCCATGTCCAGAACCAGGGCATCGCTGACTGCGATCGTCCGCACATCTTCGCCCCGGGCCGGCCTTCTCAGGACGGCCTTGACCCGGGCGACGAGCTCCCTGGCGGAGAACGGTTTGGTGACGTAGTCATCGGCCCCCATTTCCAAGCCGATCACCTTATCCACCTCTGCGGCCTTGGCCGTGAGCATGATGATGGGGATCGCACCCCAGACGTCCGACCTCTTCATGAGCCGGCAGATCTCCACCCCGTCCATTCCGGGGAGCATCAGGTCGAGGAGGACGAGGTCCGGGATATGGCCCTTAAGGTATTTCAGAAACCGTTCGGGGTCCGTGAACGGCTCAACTCGAAATCCCACTCCTCGAAGATGAACGACAAGGAGCTCCAGGATGTCTTCCTCGTCGTCAAGAACGGCGATCGTCGCGCTCATTTTTCATATTATATAGTCTATTTCGGGGAAATATCCAAGCCCTAATTCCCGCAAAGCGATCTGGCATTAGGGAATTCCGGTCATATCCCGGAATCCGGCGGGAAGATTGCCGAGTGTTCATCCCTGGGTTATAATGGTCTCTGTAATCAGAGAGGAGGAAACATATGAGCAAAATCTCGCTGGTGTTAGTCCTTTTAACTGTGGGTTTCACCATGGTGGGCACCGTCCTTCAGAAGCTCGAAGAGGACTCGATCCCGACGTCCAGGGGAGACCTGAGGATCTCCTTCGTGGGCCACGCCTCCCTGTTCTTCACGTTTGACGGCAAGGTCGTCCATCTCGATCCGGTAGGCGGAGAAGGAGACTACCGGAGCTTTCCCAAGGCCGACCTCATCCTCATCACCCATGAGCATTTCGACCATCTGGACGCGGAAGCCGTCAGGCTCATTCGCAAACCCGAAGCCCAAATCGTCATCTCTCAAGCTTGCGCGGGCAAGGTCAAGGACGCCGTCGTCATGAAGAACGGAGATCAAAAGACCGTCCAAGGGTTCGATGTTGAGGCCGTCCCGGCCTACAACATCCTCCACAAAAGGCCCAACGGGGCCCCCTTCCACTCAAAAGGGCTCGGCAACGGATACATCATCACCTTCGGCGATAAACGCGTCTATGTCGCGGGAGACACCGAGCCCATCCCAGAGATGAAGTCCCTGGGGGCCGTCGACATTGCCTTTCTGCCGATGAACCTCCCCTACACGATGAGCCCCGAGATGGCGGCGGAGGTCGCGCGGACCATCAGGCCGAAGATCCTCTACCCCTACCATTACGGCGAAACCGATACGAGCAAGCTCATGGAACTGCTTAAATCGTCCCCGGGGATCGAGGTCCGTATCCGCCGGATGAACTGACCCCCCCCTTATTTTTTGCCCGGGGGGATATCACAGATCGGCCTCCAAGCCTCGATGTGGTGCTTAATGGTCTTGCCCTTGACCATGTAGATCACGTCCTCCCCGATATTCGTCGCATGGTCGGCGATCCTTTCCAGGTGACGGCCGATAAGGATGAGGTCGACGGCCCGGGTGATGGTCGCCGCGTCCTGCATCATGTAGGTCAGGAGCTCGCGGAAGATCTGGTGGTTCAGCTGGTCCACCTGATCGTCCCTCTCGCAGACGTCCCGGGCCAGACAATCGTCCCGGTTGATGAATGCATTGATCGCGTCCCGGACCATCTTCTGGGCGAGGTCCGCCATGCGCGGAATGTCGATGAGCGGCTTGAGCTGGGGGACCTTGAGAAGATCCACCGCCCTCTCGATGATGTTGACGGATTGGTCGCCGATCCTCTCCAGGTCGCTTGTGATCTTCATGGCCGAGGTGATAAACCGCAGGTCCGTCGCCATCGGCTGGCGCAGGGCCAGCAGACGCATGCACAGCTCGTCGATCTCGATCTCTAAATGATTGATCTTCTCTTCGCCCCGCATCACGTCGAAAGTCAACTCCTCCCGCCTCTCCTTCAGGCACTTGACGGCCAGGGCGATGGACTCCTCGGCCAGCGAGGCCATTTCCAGGAGTCTTTCCTTAAGGCTCTTGAGTTCCTCGTCGAATGGTCTCTCCATATTCGCCTCCCTAGCGATCCGCCGGTCGGATCATCCGAACCTGCCCGTGACGTAGTCTTCGGTAAGTTTATTAGCCGGGTTCGTGAAAACCTTCTCAGTCTTGTCAAATTCTACGAGCTCTCCAAGCATCATGAATGCCGTGAAGTCGGAGACGCGCGCCGCCTGCTGCATATTGTGCGTCACGATGATGACAGTATACAACTTTTTCATTTCTTCGATAAGGTCCTCGATCTTGGCCGTGGCCACCGGGTCGATGGCCGAGCACGGCTCATCGAAGAGGATGACCTCCGGTTCCACGGCCAGGGCCCGGGCGATGCAGAGTCTCTGCTGCTGGCCGCCCGACAGGTCATAGGCGTGTTCCTTGAGGCGGTCCTTGACTTCGTCCCAGAGGACCGCCCGGAGGAGGCTCCTTTCAACGATGTCGTCCATTGCCCTCCGGCCATGCTTGAACCCGTTGATCCTCAGCCCGTAGGCGATATTGTCGTAGATGGTCTTGGGGAAAGGGTTGGGTTTCTGAAAGACCATCCCGACCCGGCGGCGCAGCTCGACGACGTCCGTCCCCGGAGCGTAGATATCCAACCCGTCAAGCAAGACCTTGCCTTCCACCCGGGCGGAAGGGAGCACGTCGTTCATCCTGTTGAGCGTCCGGATGAACGTGGACTTTCCGCAGCCGGACGGGCCGATAATGGCGGTGACTTTTTTCTCGGGACAGACGATACTCACATCCTTCAGGGCACGCTTGGGGCCGTAAAAGAAGTTCAGCCCCTTCGTTTCGATCTTGGCGATCGTCTCCATGGTCAGGATCTCCTCTTTTTTCTGAGCCTGTAGCGAACGACCACGGCAAACGCGTTCAAACCCAGGACCAGGGCGATAAGGACCAGGGCCGTGCCGTAGGCAACCGGCCGGACGGTTTCGATGGCGTGGTGTTGCGTGGACATGATGTAAAGGTGGTACGGGAGGGCCATGAACTGGTCTTTAAGAGACCTGGGGAGGTAGGGAAGAAAGAAGGCCGCCCCGGTGAACATGATGGGGGCCGTCTCCCCCGCGGCCCTGGCCAGGCCCAGGACCGTTCCCGTGAGCATCCCGGGAATGGCATAAGGAAGGACGTTGGTCCGGATGGATTGCCATTTCGTCGCTCCCAGGGCCAGGGCCCCTTCCCGGTAAGAGTTCGGGACTGTCTTCAGAGCCTCCTCACTTGCCGTAATCGTCCAGGGCAAGGTGAGCAGGCCCAGCGTCAGGCCCGCCGAAAGGATCGAGGTCCCCAGCCTGAGGACGTTGACGAAGATGATGACCCCGAAAAGCCCGTAGACGATGGACGGGACCCCGGAAAGGTTGCGTATCGACAACCGGATCGTCCGGGTGAGGCGTGTCTGCCGCGCGTATTCGTTGAGATAGATCGCGGCGCACATCCCCAGGGGGATGGCCAGTACCGCCGTCACCAGGGTGACCAGGAACGTGCCCATGATGGCTGGGAAGATCCCCCCCGCGGTCATGCCCTTCCGGGGAGCCTGAGTCAGGAACTCCCAACTGATGACCCCTCCTCCCTTTTTACCGATGTCATAAAGGAAAAGGACGAGCACGGCCAGGACGATAAGGACGCACGCCCGGAGTAAGAGGAAGCCCGCGAATTGAACGATGTTTCTCCGTTTCATCGTTCCCTCTGTTGATACTTGTTGAGGATGATGTCCGCGACCATATTCACGGCGAAGGTCATCAGAAAAAGGACGAGCCCGATTCCGAAGAGCGCATAGTAATGGGTCGTATAATAGGGAACCTCCCCGAGCTCAATCGCGATGTTGGCCGTCATGGTTCTGACGGACGAGAGGAGACCGTGGGGGAAGGCGCGTGCGTTGCCCGTGGCCATGAGGACGGTCATGGTCTCACCGATCGCCCGGCCCATGCCGAGCATGATCGACGCAATGATCCCCGATAGAGCCGCCGGAATCTTGACCCGGACAAGGGTCTGCCATCGGGATCCCCCCAGGGCCAGGGAGGCTTCGGCGTAGGACGTCGGCACCGCGTTCAGGGAGTCCTCGGAAAGACTGATAATGGTCGGCAGGGCCATGATGGCTAGGAGGATGCTCCCGTTGAGGGCGTTCAACCCGTTGCCTAAATGAAAGAGCCGTGCCAGGAAGGGAGCCAAGAGGACGATCCCCAGGAATCCGACCACGACCGAAGGGATCGCCGCCAGGACCTCAATGATCGGCTTGACGACCTCCCTGACGCGCCAATGGGCGACATCGGAGAGATAAGACGCGACGCCGAGGCCGATCGGGACGGCGAAGAGGAGCGCCCCGGCGGTGACGAGGAGAGTGCTGACGATCATCGAAAGGATGCCGTATTCGGCCTTTTCCGGAGATGTGGGGTCCCAACGGCCGCTCCCCAGGAATTCCTTCAGGGAGATGTCCTTAAAGGCCGGGAAGGCCATCGTGAGGAGGATGATGAAGATGCCAACCAGGGCCAGGATGGCCAACAGGCCGCAACTGAAGAAGAAGGCCCGGATGGCCTGCTCCTTGAGCCGGGAGAACCTCTTTTTTTTTAAAAGAAACAGGCGCGAAACCTCCCTGTCCTTCCGAGGGGCGCCCGTCTTTATGTTGAGTTCGGAACGCGGCATTTAATAAACTCAGGGGCCGGGCGGGAACCCTCCCGCCCGGCCCTTTCGAATCCGAATATCATCTAATCAAAAAATTTGCAGCCTGTCAATTCAGGTTCTTGGCGATCTGGGCCTTATGCGCCTCGCTGATGGTAAAGAACCCTTCCCTTTCGGCGATCTTCTGGCCCTCGGGGCCAGCTTCCCAGGCGATGAACGCGGCGACCTCGGGGGAGGGCTTGCCGGCGGTGGCTTGATACAGGGCCCGGGATATGGGGTAAACGCCGGAGTCCACGGCCTGCTTATCGGTCGGGAGATAGCCGGCGTCGCCGATCTTCTTGGAGATCTTCAAGACCTTGATGCCCTTGCGGATGTTGTGGTTCTCGTCGTACAGATAGCCGACGCCCACGTAGCCTATGCCGCCCTCATCCTGGATGATGCCCTCGATGATCTGGGCGTTGCCGTTCATCTCTTTCATGTCGAGGGAGTAGTTCTTGTTCCCGAGGACGAACTCCTGCATGAAGACGTAGGTGCCGGAGTTGGACTGCCGGCCGTAGAGTGAGACCGGCGTGTTGCCGCCGCCCAAGTCCTTCCACTTCTTGATCTCGCCGCGGTAGAGGGCGCCGACCTGGTTCATCGCGAGAGTGTCGACGGGATTCTTCTCGTTGACGATTAGGCTCAGGCCATCCACGGCGATCGGAAAGAAGCGCGGCTTCACTCCTTTTTCCCAAGCCTGGTCGATCTCCTTCTGATTCCACTCGCGGGAGTGGTTGGCGATGTCCGTCGTCCTATTGATGATGGCCGTGATGCCTGTGCCCGACCCGCCGCCCAGGACGGCGAGGGCCGTGCCGGCGTTCTTGTCCATGTATTCCTCGGCCAGGATCTGGGCGAGGTTGACCATAGTGTCGGACCCTTTGATCTGGATCATCTTCCCCTTTTGGGCGGCGGCCAGGCCGCCGACGCCGAGGATGAGACCCGTGATCACGAGAGTTGTCGTGAAGATTCTTTTCATATTCTTTCTCCTTTGTTACGGTTATTCACAATCCGATGATCGTCCCATCAGAACGACAGGAAGAACGTCAGGTTGAAGATGATGTCGCTGTTCTTTTTGGCGCTGGCGGCGTAGCGGGTTTCATCGTGATAGCTGGTGAACCAGACGTTCGGCTGGAGCCTCCAGCTCTTGTCGAACGGCGCCCAGTCAAAGCCGGCGATGACCAGGCTCATATCGAGGTCCCGGTCCAAACTGTTCGGAATGTAGCTGTCGTAGCGGCCGAAGAGCATGAACTTATCGGTTGCGATGGTATAGCGGCCGAAAACCGACCAACCGCCCACGTCGTATTTTTCGCCGGCCGTCTCATAGAGGTCGTGCTTGAACGTGAACCATTCCGCGCCGATGACCAGGTTCTTAACCATCTCGAAAAAAGCGTCGATTTTGTAGGTCTGGGCGACCGGCGCCGTCTCTTTCGGGAAAGACTTCAGGTTGGGAAGCTTCCGCTCATAGTCGAAGTAGCCGACGATCGAAAAGCCGGCGACCGGGGAGACCTGGGCCTGGAGCTGGACCTTCTTGAACTGGTCGTTTTCGGCATGGGAATAATGCGTGCCGTTATAGAGGCCCGCGGCCACCCGGAAATACTTGGCGAAGGAGTATTTCAGGGTCGCGCCGATATCGGCGCTCGTCGACAGAATATCTTTCTTGGTGATGTCCTTGTAGCCGTCCGTGATGGTCTTAGCGACGCTGCGGAGCCCCCATCGTTCCTCGGCCGGCTTGAAGGTCAGGGTCTCGATCATGCCGATGTTCAGGATCATCTTGGGGATGAGGAAGTCCGAATACTCGAGAAAAAGGTGTTTCATGAACGGGCGCAGCTTGTCATCCTTGCTCGTGGAAACGCCCGTCACCGGCGAGCCGCTCAGAGTGACGGCCGTAACGTTAGCGGTGTTGTCGGCGTCCAGGCGGAAGCGGAACTTGAGTTTGTTGTTGATCTTGTTCTCATAGTTGAAATAGGCCCGGCGGAAGAGGAAGGCGTTGCTGAGATAGGCCGTCGCGGGATCGGTCGGCTTGAGCGTGAGAGGCCCTTCAGAAGACAGAAAGTGCTTGTAGTCGAAGTAGATCGTGGCGCTGAAGGTCTGCTGTCCGAAAAGGGACGCGCCGCCCGAGAGAAGCGCCAAGAAGACCAGGGCCATGATGACGCCTCGTTGCTTGTTGTTGGATTTGTTCATCTTTTCTCCTTGATAGTTTTTTCGAGACCAGGATAAAGGAGAAAAGTTAAGAGGTGATAAAGGTTGGGTGAATTTTTCTTAACAATCCGGCCGCGTCATCCACGCCCTGGCCCCTGCCTTATAGGTCATAGAGCTTCGCCTTTCGGTTGACGGCCTTGACGACCTCCATGGCCCAGAGCGGGAACGAAGAGATAGCCAGGACCAGGGCCCAGTCCAAAACGCCGAGCTGCTCGACCTTGAAGATCGTCCTTAGGAAGGGCACGTTGATGACGACAACCTGGAGGAAAAACGACGCGGCCGCGGCGTAGATGAGCTTGACATTCGTGAAGAGGCCGAGTTTGAAGAGCGACTTGGTCATGCTGCGGCAATTGAAAGCGTGGAAGAGCTGGGCGCAGGAAAGGACGATGAAGGCACCGGTCCTGGCCCGGACAACGCCTTCCTTCTCGATGAAAAGGATGGCGCAGAAGGCCAGCAAGCTGCACATGGCGATGAAGGCGCCTTGGGCCAGCATCAAGAGGGCCCGCGGCCTGGTCACGACGGGTTCGGCAGGGTCGCGCGGCGGCTTCGCCATGATCCCCTGGTCCACGGGGTCCATTCCCAGGGCCAGGGCCGGAAGGCCGTCTGTGACCAGGTTGACCCAGAGGATCTGGATGGGAAGAAGCGGCACGGGCAGGCCGACGAGCGAAGCTGTGAACATGGTCAGGATCTCGCCGGCGTTGCAGGACAGGAGGTAATGGACGAACTTCTTGATGTTGTCGTAGATCCCCCTCCCCTCCTCGACGGCCGCGACGATGGAGGCGAAGTTGTCGTCCGTGACGACCATGTCGGAGACCTCCTTTGTCACGTCTGTTCCGGTGATCCCCATGGCAACTCCGATATCCGCTTCCTTGACCGCCGGCGCGTCGTTGACACCATCGCCTGTCATGGCCACGACGTCGCCGCGTTTGCGCCAGGCACGCACGATCCTGAGCTTATGTTCGGGCGAAACGCGGGCATAGACGGGGATGCGGCGGATGTCCTCGAGGAGCCTCTCATCCGTCCAACCGTCCAGGTCCACGCCAGTCAGGGCCAGGGAATCCTCCTTGAGGAAGCCCAGTTCGCGGGCGATAGCCACGGCCGTATTCTTGTGGTCGCCGGTGATCATGACCGTCCGAATCCCCGCCTGTTTGCATTCCAATACGGCCGACTTAACCTCCTCTCGTGGCGGGTCGATCATGGCCATAAGGCCCAGAAACGTCAGGTTGCTCTCCATCGACCGCGCGTCGATCGTCTCCGGCAAGTCGTCGAGCGAGCGGACGGCGAACGCCAGAACCCGCATTGCCTGATCGGCCAGTTCGTCGTTGGCCTTGAGGACCTTTGCCCGGTCCCCGTCGGTCAGGGCCCGGACCGAGCCGCCCTCCTCGATCATCGAACAATCGTTGAGGAGGATGTCCGGCGCGCCTTTGACGAAGACGCCGAAGCGGCCGGCGTCCTGGCGGATGATGGTCATCTTCTTGCGTTCGGAGTCGAAGGGAAGCTCCTCGACTAAGGGATAGCCTTTCTCTTCGACGTCCTTCCAGAGGCCGGCCTTAGCAGCGGTCGTGAGGAGGGCGGCCTCAGTTGGGTCGCCGACGATTCCGTAAGCGCCGTCGTCCTTCCCGACAAGCTGGGCGCTGTTACAGAGAACACCGCACTGGAGCGTCCGGAGCAGGCCCGGAAAGGCCCGGGGATCGACCGCCTGCCCCACCACCCGGAACTCGCCCCGGGGCTCGTAGCCGATCCCCGTGACCGTGAACATCCGGCCATCGGCATAGACAGCTTGAACCGTCATCTCGTTACGGGTCAGGGTCCCCGTCTTATCCGAACAGATGACCGTGGCGCAGCCGAGCGTCTCGACGGAAGGGAGCTTGCGGATCAGGGCGTGGCGCTTGACCATCCGCTGAACGCCCAGGGCCAGGGCGATGGTCACGACGGCCGGCAATCCCTCGGGAATGGCTGCCACCGCCAGGCTCACCGCCGTCAGGAAGACGTCGATGATCTTGCCGCCGCGCAGCCACTCCAAGAGGAAGACGAGGCCGACCAGGATGAAACAGAGATAGACGATCCACTTGCCGAACTGCTCGAGCTTCTTCTGGAGGGGCGTCGTTTCGTGCCCGATCTCCTGGATCATCTCGGCGATCTTGCCCAGTTCGGTGTCCATGCCCGTCCCGGTAACGATGGCCCGGGCCTTACCCGAGGCTACGAACGTGCCCATGTAGAGCATGTTCCCTCGGTCCGCCAGGGGGACGTCGCGCTCATCGAGGGCGGCCGCCGTTTTGAGGACGGGCGTCGATTCCCCGGTCAGGCTGGCTTCCTGGACGCTGAAGTTAGAGGTATGCCAGGCGACGCGGCTATCGGCCGGGACATTATCCCCCGCCTCAAGCTCGACGAGGTCGCCCGGGACGATCTCGTTCGAGGGGATAACGCGGTAATCGCCGTTTCGGATGACCTTTGAAGACGGCGATGAGAGCCGTTTGAGCGCGGCCAGGGACTTTTCGGCGCGATACTCCTGGACGAAGCCCATGATGGAGTTGAGGATGACGATGGCAATGATGGCCAGGGCGTCGACCCATTCTCCCAGGAAGCCCGAAACGACAGCCGCTCCGATAAGGACCCAGATGATGAAATTCTTAAACTGGTCGACGAATTGTCCCAGGGGCGAGCGGCCTTTTTTTTCGGTTAGCTGGTTCCGGCCGAGGCGTGCGAGCCGCTCAGCCGCGTCCGTGTCGCTCAATCCGTGTGACGGGCTCGTGCTCAGGAGCGATTCGATCTCTTTAAGGTCGCACTGCCAGTACCGTTTCCCGGTCGTCTTATCGTCGGCCATCGCTACTCCTTTTCCTAGGTGTTTCAGGGGCTTTCTCGAAGCCCTCGCGCGTTCCCGGCGCCTGAGGGCGCCGGGAGAATATCCCGTCCATCGAGTTGGGCATTATAACATCATGCGAAAATGGAGGAAAGTAGAGGAGATCCGATCTGTGCTGGCAAATTCCAGCCCATCCATTTATAATGAACACACCAATTTCTTCCCAGAGGAGCCCGACATGAATGAAAAGAGGGAAGCCCTGAAACAAATCATCAAGGATCTCCACGCCGGTGCGGCGGTTAAGGACCTCCGTAAGCGGTTCGCCGCCCTGATCAAGGACACCTCGCCCGAGGAAATCGCCGACATGGAGAACTCTCTCATCCAAGACGGATTCCCGCCCGAGGAGATCCAACGGTTGTGCGAAGTCCATGCCGAAGTGTTCGATAAATCCCTGAAAAAAGCCGGCAAGCCGTCCAAAGTTCCCGGCCATCCCGTCTATACGTACGTCGAGGAAAATCGCGAGGCGAGAAGGCGTCTAAAGGACCTGAAACGGGCCCTCCGCAAATTCAAACGCGACGCGCCTGACGCCTCAGATATGAAACATTTCACGGATTTGTTCGCGGATTTTCGGGAGATCGAAAAACATTACGCCCGCAAGGAAAACCAGCTCTTCCCAGTGCTCGAAGCGAAAGGGTTTACCGGCCCGACCAAAGTCATGTGGGGTAAACACGATGAAATTCGGGCCCATCTCCGAAACGTCGGCGACCGCTTCGCGGCGCATGATTGGGGGGGCCTGTCAGACCGGTTCCAGGCCCTCGCCGCCGCCGTCAAAAAGATGATCTTCCTCGAGGAGAAGATCCTTTTCCCCACCTCCGCCCGCAAGCTCGGCGTCGCCGATTGGGCCCGCATAAAAAACGGCGAGCCTGCGATCGGCTACGCCTGGGTCAAACCGTCCGATCTGTGGGACGCGAAGCTGGCAAAAACGATGGACACTCCGGTTACCGCTCCGTCCCCGGGAGTTATCTCTTCCGCGCCGAGCGGGGCGGCCTTGACCGGCCAGGCGTCCGCGGCGGTCCAGGATACGTCCGCCACCGGTTCCATCCTCCTGTCAGAAGGGCGCCTTTCCCCTGAGCAGATCGATCTCATGCTCCGTCATCTCCCTTTGGATGTCACCTTTGTCGACGAAAACGACCGGGTCCTCTATTACTCCGAGGGAAAAGAGAGAATTTTCCCCCGAAGCCCGGCCATCATCGGCCGCGACGTCCAGAACTGCCATCCCCCGAAAAGCCTCCATGTCGTCAACGAGATCGTCCGGGCTTTCAAGGAGGGGACGAAGGAAGTGGCGGAATTCTGGATCCAACGGCAGGACGGCCCGTTCGTCCATATCCGCTACTTCGCCGTCCGCGACGCCGAAGGAAAGTATCGGGGCGTCATCGAAGTCACCCAGGAGATTTCGCATCTCCGGACTCTCACGGGCGAGCGGCGTCTCCTGGATTGGTGATCGCAGCGCTCCGGGGGCTTGGAATACTTCCTCTTTTTCGGTTAAGATAAGCCCGCCGGAGCCACATGACGAACATGAACTCTCCGATCGCCCGCCGGAAGCGTTGGGCGTTGACCCTGCTTTTCGCCCTGGCCGGGGTCACCGCCGGGCTCGGCGGGTTCACGTTCTTTTTCGCCCAGGGGGCGTCCTATCTGAAGGACGATCCCAAGGTTTGCATGAATTGCCATATCATGCGAAGCCATTTCGACGACTGGAACCGGTCGTCCCATAAAGCCGCAGCGACCTGCAACGACTGCCACACACCCAAGAATTTCGCCGGCCACTATGCTGTCAAAGCGCTCAACGGCTGGAATCACGGCAAGGCCTTCACGACCGGGAATTTCAATGAACCGATCCGGATCCGGCCGCTCAACAAGAGGGTCCTCCTGGCCAATTGCCTTCGTTGCCACGGGCCGGTCGTCAGCCGAATGAGAACGAACGCCAAAGCCGAGGAAGCCGATTGCGTCCGCTGTCATAGGAATGTCGGACATTGACCAAAGAAGGAAGGAGAAAGGACGATGGAACTGAAACATACGCATAAAAATATCATTCTCTATGGAGCGGCATTCGTCGCCGCCGCCGGGGCAATCGTCGCCGTTCTCGCCCTCCTGTTCAACGTCCGGCAGCGGCGGGAAGAGGCGGATCGTTATCCCCTCAAGGTCGTCGAGATGAAGGATAGCGAACTCGACCCGGTCGTCTGGGGAAAGAATTTCCCGCTCGAATACGACACGTTCGTACGGACGAAAGAAGATTACGGCCGGACGGAATACGGCGGAGCCACGCCCTACAGCCGGATCGAGCGATATCCCGCCATTAAGCGCCTTTGGGCCGGATACCCCTTCAGTATCGATTACAATGAGGACCGCGGCCACGCCTACGCCTTGATCGATCAGACAAACACGCTCCGGATAAAAAACTTCAAACAACCCGGGGCCTGCGCCAACTGCCACGCCGGGGAAGCCCCGCGCCTGGTCAAGGAGATGGGTTGGGAGGCGTTCAACCATGCGCCTTATAACGACCTGTCCCCGAAACTGCATACGGCTTCGACCTGCGCCGATTGTCACGATTCCAAAACGATGGATTTGGTCATCACCCGGCCGGCCTTCAAGAACGCCATGGCCCAGGCAGGAGTGGACCTATCCAAAGCGACCCGGCAGGAGATGCGCTCCTATGTCTGCGGCCAGTGCCACGTCGAATATTATTTCCGGGGCGAGGGCAAGGAGTTGACGTTCCCCTGGTCGAAAGGCCGGACGATCGAGGCCATCGAGGCCCATTACGACGAGTATGGGCACGTCGATTGGACGAACAAGGAAACCGGGGCGTCGATGATCAAGATCCAGCACCCTGAGTTCGAAATGTGGGGCACGGGCCTTCATGCCCGCTCAGGAGTCGCCTGCGCCGATTGCCACATGCCCTATGTCCGGACAGGCAGTGTCAAAGTCTCCGACCACTGGGTCCGGAGTCCCCTGACCCATATCGCGGACGCCTGCCAGACCTGCCATCCGCGTCCCGAGGAGGAATTGAAAGCGCGGGTCAAGGATATCCAGGACAAGACGGCCGGACTCCTGAAGATGGCCGAAGGCGCACTTCTCGCTGCCATGGACGCGATCGTTAAGGCCAAGGACTCCGGGGTCCCCGAGGACAAGCTGGCCGAGGCCAAAGCTCTCATCCGCCGCGGACAGCTTCGATGGGACTTCGTCTTCTCCGAGAACGGGAGCGGCTTCCACAGCCCGCAGGAAGCGGCCCGTGTCCTGGCCGGAGCGATCGATTTCGCCCGGCAGGCCGAGCTCAAGGCTACGTTGCTCGCTCCCGTCGCTCCTCAGTATTGATCAAAGACGAATGTCTCCCGGGAGCGGACGCTTGGGATATAGAATTCGGTAAAACAGCGGGATGGGGGAACTCTTGGTCGCCAAACAACACAAGCTCATCCATCGCCGTGTGGCCTTAAAGCTCATCAAGACGGGCATAGACAGCAAGCAGGTCATCGAAAATTCTTGCGCTCCGATAAGTTGGCCCTCGCCAAGAGCTACCCCTTTTCCCGCAAAAGGAGGCTCGGCACGTCGTCAGGATTTCACAGGACTTAATAATCAATAAGCTCATTGAGTCTTTTAGGCGGCATGCCCCCATTTTTGGAATAAACTCCCAGGAGAATCGTCTTTACAGAGTGAAGGCGATATAATGGGCGCAATGGTTGCAGAGCAAGGGGGGGACCGGAAGGACATATTTAGGGACCTGTTGACCCACCGGGAACAGGTCTTCCGGATCTGCTTGGGCTTTGCTAAGAACCCCCAGGACGCCGAAGAACTGGCCCAGGAAGCCTATCTCAAAGCTTATAAGCACAAGGATTCGATCAAAGCCCCGTTTTCGGCCAAAGGCTGGCTGCTGCGAATCGCGCGCAACACCTGTCTGGATCATCAAAAGAAGTTCTTGCATATCCGCCCCCTCTCGCTCGAAGAAGCCGGAGAGCCCGCGGATGACTGCGACATTGAAACGCACCGTGCCCGGAACGAAAAACTGGAAATGGTGAAGGACGCCGTCGAACAGCTGCCGCGTAAACTCAAGGAAGTGTTTGTCTTGAGAGAGTACGGCGAATTGACTTACGAAGAAATGTCCGCCGCTCTCGGAACGAGTTTGGGCACAATCATGTCCCGCCTGAACAGGGCAAGGCGCGCGGTCATAAACCTTGTCAAGGAGGCAAGCGATGGAAAAAGAGCCTAAGCCCGACGGGTTCGGCGAAATAGAGGAAACTATCAGAGGAGAAAAGGACCGCGCGCTCGAAGCCTTTCGCAAAGGAATTTTTTCGGCCCGGCTGGATGCGAAAATCAGACAAATCGGCGAAGGAGGCGCGCCGCGCATCGTCTGGTTCAGAAAGCTGGCTCCTTCTCTGCTGGGAGCATTTTTTTTACTTGCAGCCGGAGTTTTAGTTATCAACAGGATCTTCGACAAGCCGCCGGCGAAAGGGGAAAACATCTTCGAAGTTTATCTCAGACAAGTCTCAGGCTTTCAGGGCTTTGCGTATGACAAAACGACACCCGGCATGATTCTGGAAAATCGGGATACAAGCCTGGCCCCTTTGAGCGACAAAATGATCAAGCTCTTTGAACAAGCCCGGAAAGGACAAAGATCCGCATCGGATCTCCGGTCATCCGATTCGGGAACGAAACCCACGCTGCGCTTGACGCTCAAAGAACGGATGAAAATCCTGTTCAGAGAACAGGCGATCCATCGGTTCTTTAATCTTTACCATGAAAAAAATAAGGAGGTATGGAAATGGTCCGTAAACTTTTCGCTCTATCTGGTTTAATTCTTTTTGCCGCTCTCTCCGCGGCCGTCGCATCTCCTGTCGAGGAAAAGGGATATGCGCTTATCGACAAGTACATCCTGACTTTCAAGGCCCTGGCAGAAAAGGGGTCCGGAGGACCGGACGAGGTGAACAAGGCTCTCGACAGCATCATGGTCGAGACGGCGAAGGCCAAGGAGCAGGGCTCCGTCGACCCCCTGTTCTACCACCGTTTCCGGAGACTCCTCCAGGTGACGAAGCTCGCCATCATCGAGGACCCGGCCGGGATCCTGGTCCCTCTCTTGGAAAGGGAAATCGGCCTTTTTGTCGAGGACGTGAAGGGTGAAATCCCCCGACTTGACGGCAGCAAGGGCGGAATCGGCATCGGAGCTGTTGCCGACGCGCTCGCCGAGGAACTCGTCAACCTTCATCTTCTCCTGGCCGGCAAGAAGGACAGAGAAAAGCTCAAACAGGAGTTCATGAACCAGTTCCAGGCGCCGCCGAAAAAAAAGGAACCGCAGGAACAGCCTGCTTTTTAGCAGCATCGGGTCGAGACGGGGACACGATATTGTTTCCCGAATTCAATTTCGTGAAAAAACATGGGGTTCCCATTTATTATATAAATAGGTATTGAGCGGCCATCTGAGCGACCTCGGTAAAAACATGGGACGGC